>NZ_JAZHOC010000040.1:0-57410 GCF_036553575.1 Methylobacter sp. Wu1
TTGTCGGGTAACCTCATGATTCGTCGTGGAATGATCCCTCGCAGTGAGGGCTTGAGGTTACATTCTATAAATAATCGGGCGCTGGGGCTTTTTCTCCGCGTTAGCGGCTTCGTCCAACACTAAAGTTAAGTAGAATGGCCGCAAGCGGTGCAAAAATGCCGCTTGAGGTTGGTCCACCGAATGATTACCTCCAAAAGAGAGGCATGCATTACGCTTCATTGGGTGGATAATTTTAACTCTAGCAGTGCAGTAAAATTCAAGACAATCGTTTTGATGAACGTTTAATGCAGTTTTGATGTGTATTCTAGTTAGCAAAATGATTGCTTTTTTGAGCAGACTATTTTGAATCCTCGAACTTCTGGATCAAACGCTTTGCCATTTCATAGAAACGGAAGGCGATGCTTCAAGCATTGTTGAGTCTTTTGCTAATATTGCCGAACGCTGGCGGGACGAGGAGAGCAGGGTAAACTCGACGCGAATGTATAAATTGCAATGTCCCATAAGATGCTTTTCGCAATGCCTTTATGGGACACGGGGATCAATAAGAGGACTTAATCGTCTTCTGTTTTTTCTTCAGTTTTCAAAATATTTCCGTTGGCATCCAGCTCAAGCTCGACTTTCTTGTCATCCATTTCGATTTCCACTTCGTACCCGGCGACTGTGCCATCCGGCTTCATTAATTTTTCCGCCTCCTCGATTTTGCCTTGGGGGTACTTTTTGCTGGCAGCCTGAGTGACGGGTTCAGGCAGTGATGAGACCTCGATTTCCTCTTCCTTTTGTACAAGTGTGCCGTCTTCGCTATACAGGATGTCGTATTCTTTACCATTCTCCTTGTATTCCACTTCATAGACCATTTTGCCTTCAAACGTCTCTTTTTCGAATTTCACATCCTTGGCGTTGGGATAGCCTTTTTCAAAGGCGGAGACGACTGCTTTGGGCACCTGGTCCTTGCTTAATTTGTCTTCGCCGGCGTTCGCTTGGCCGAGTACCAATAAAGCGCTGAAAGTCGCTATCATCAGGCATTGATTTTTCATAAATCCTCCTCTGGTTGTGAGTGAAAGTTTTGATTCAATTTCATTAACCGCGTTCCTACGCGAGTTTCATTTAATCAATTTCCATTTGTTTCCTTAGATAATTTCGTCGAAGGATCGACAATGCATAAAAAGTGTTGAGGGCGGAAGGTCTCGAACATGGTAAGCCGTTTTACAATGTCCTCAGCACTGCTGTCGCCTATTGGGCCGGCAGTGATTCGGCCAGTTGCAGCGCTCACCAGATGCACGTAACTTTTATGCGGCCCATCAGCCAAGGTTGAGTTGATCAAAAACTCGGTTTCATCCGGCTCTCGTATTTTTTCCGGCGCCGCGCTGCCCGGATTGCAGGCGCCGAAAAAAATCAGGCCGTCCGCCGCTGCCAGGGAGCTCAGGGACTTTGTGAAATGAAAAAATCGCTCCGGCGATATTTCTGTGGAGGTCTTGAATTCGAACAGCGGTTCTCGGCAGACGAGTTCGCAGAGCTTGAACCTGGCTCCTCGCTGATCCTCCGGAATCGCCGCCAATTGGTTGGGCGAACAGTAGCTGTTATAGCAAGCCCGCCCCAGCGGCTGTATCTGTTTTTCCAGCCCTTTGAGCAGATCCCAGGTGTCGCTCGACTTCATCGGCCCCAGCTCCTGCCAGTGCGAAGCCATGTAATCGCTGAATTTGCGGTTTTTTTCGGTATTGTAGGTAATGGACAATACCCTTTTGAGTCCGGGCTGCGCCTCGGAGAACTTGATAAATTCGCCTTTGCCGCCTGCTGTCTTGAAGTCCTGCCAAAACACGGCGTTTTTGAGTACCGGCCCATCGAAACCGCCATGACTGATAAAAATAACCCGGTCAAAAGGAGGGGACTGCTGAACGAGTTGTTCGACCTGATCATAGTAGTCGCTCCAGCTCCAGATATCCCGCATCTGAGTAACGGCCGCCTTAAAGCGGTTGCGATAAAAGGCTTCCACAATGCGAGCGGGCTGCTCGGACCACCTCGGACTCTCATTGGTATGCGGGTCCCTGCTCAGTAAAGGCACAAGCAATACTCGCTTCGGCGGTTGCTGCACATTCAAGTCCTTCAATTTGCTGTAAAAGGACCGGCACGATTTTAAGTGATTTGCATCGCCGTAAACATTGGCAGCACAGATCCCCATTAACAATGAAACCAGTAACCGGATGCGCATAACAGTGTCTCCGAAAAGTTATGTCGTTAAAGTATGCCCGCAAAATATAACTAAAAGCCATGCCTGATCCATTCTGGCCACGGATGCGCGCCGCATAGCATTACCCTGGTATAGCAACAGCTTCAGGATTTTAAAACAACATCCAATATTGTCCATTTTCGGCTTCAAATTTTTACCAGGCAGAAAAATAAGTTATTGATGGGAACAAGGTCGTGTATATTATGGCTGTTAATTCTTGATACCTCTTACTGGTAAATATTCAATGCCGTTTCACAACTTATGGACATCTTAAACGCAGCAAATTGTTCCTTGAGTTTTAAAAAAACGCATATTTTCACGGCCTCGCGCCCTACTGTAGGGCATTGGCCCATCCTGATATTCAGATGAAATTTGGTTGTTTTTCTAGCAAGTTCCTACCCATGATTGCCTTGCGCTCGCTTTGTTTGCTCACTTTCTTGTTTTTTACGGCGGTGCCGTCCCATGCCGCAGTCGCGCCAGACACGCATATTCATGTCATTGTGTCCCTGGTCGACAACGTAGCTCAAGGCATAGTGCCTGTTCCTGCAAAAATCGGCAATGGCGATGATCCGCGCAGCAATCTTTACTGGGGCGCGGCTTACGGCGTGAAAACCTTTCTGAGTAAAGCGGAAGGTTGGCGTAAGCTGGGGTGCGAGAATAATATTAACGATACCATTTTGGAACGCTGCCAGTTTGCCTGGAAGGATAGACTGACCGTTACCGCCGATGCCTACCGCGGCAGCCGGATTGACCAGGCAATGCTTGATTTTATGCAGGAAGCAGCCAATCCGCCCAATGCGGCAGAGCGTGAAATGGTGGCGTTCATCGGTCATGATGGCTTGATGGACGAACAAAACCAGCCCATCATAGAACGCTTTCCAAAACATGCCGGGCACGATAAACAAGCGGTTGTCCTGGCCTGTATGAGCGATGAGTTTTTTACCGGTCATTTGCTTGCCGCAGGCTCAAAGCCGGTGGTAACCACTTTCAGCTTCATGGCGCCGGAAGCCTATGTATTGGAAGCAATTGCCAGGGGATTTGCCGATCAGGCGAGTGAAGCGGAATTGCGCAGTTCTGCCGGTATTGCTTATGCCAAATACCAGCGTATATCAGCCAAAGCGGGAAAGGCGGTTTTTGGCGTAAAAAATTCAAACTAGCCTATAAATATAGAATCCCGCCTCATCCTGACCAAGCTTCCTGTTTCTGAAAATTTTCAATAGCGGCACTGACAAAAATTGGACAGTGATTGGCAAACATTAAGCGCTAATATACGTTTTCGTACTACTGGACTTCATATCCCTATATTGTCATCCTTGTCATCTCATAACCGGTTAAATCTCTTGCTCCTCTAATCACTCAAACGATAGGCAAAGGAGGCGATATGGTACCGAACTGTTCACTACATGTGACGTTTGTCAACTTCAGCAGACTATTCGTAGGAATTCTTCTAGGCAGTTGGTTCACGGTTGTCCAGGCTCAGGAAGCCGCCGCGCGCAACGATGCGGTGGCTGCAGCGCAGACACCGGAATCAGTGCCCATCGAGCGGCCCGAGCAGAAGAAGACCCAGCACGACCTCTCGGATATTTTTAATGCGACACGTGCCAATCCCTCTTCGCCTGCCGTTGGGGAGCAACCCAAGCAAGGCAAAATCTCAGGTTTCGATTTTTACAGGGATCCACTGAATGCCGATCAGCCGTTTCAACAGCCTACGGCCATCATGAAGAAGGAGATTGAGAATAAGCCGGCTGTGATGTCGGCCCAGCGTCAATTGCTGGAGCGCCGGTATGACCTCAAGCCGAAGTTTGATCCGGAGGTCAAGATGTCGCGGGGCAAGCCCGTTCTAGTGGGGCCTACCGCCAGACTGGCTGACGGCGTGAGCTGGGATGAGCTTGCGTCAATGAATCCTGACGAGATCAAGGAACGCGGAATTTTTCCCTATCCCTCACTGCCGCATCCGCTGCATTCCAATGGCGGACAGGTCTTCCCGAAGATGCAGATCAAGATGTTTCCGCGGCTTGAACGCTTCGATGTGGAATTTGATTTGCCGGAGGCGTTTCTGCCCGAGTTCCCGCCGGCCATCTTCCTGCATAACCGCCCCGAGCTGGGCGATGTATCTCGCGGGGAAGTGGTCTCCATCAATAATTTCTACCGATTGTTCAAGGACATCCTGACTCCTGTGCAGCTCAACGGCCTGCAGTTTCTGCTAACGCCGTTTCCGCAGGAGGAATTCAATCCGACCGATGACCGCAAGAGCGCTCAGCCCAGCCTCGGCGTCGCCTGCTTCGATTGCCATGTCAACGGCCATACCACGGGGCAGTTTCACCTGAATCCGGACGACCGGCCGCAGGAGCGGCGCTTCCGGCTGGACACTACGAGCCTGCGGGGGATGTTCAACCAGCAGATCCACGGCTCCAAGCGCAGTTTGCGCTCGGTCGAGGATTTCACCGAGTTCGAGTTCCGCACCGCTTATTTCAACGGCGATCCGATCCACGCGATGAAAAAAGGCTTTCCGATTCTGGACCGCATCCATGTCAGCCACATGGCGCAGTTGCAGAATATGCTCGATTTTCCTCCTGCGCCTAAGCTCAATCCTTCAACTGGCCGGCTCGATCCCGCCAAAGCAACGGAAAGTGAATTGCGGGGCGAAAAAGTTTTCTTCGGCAAGGGCCAGTGCAGCAACTGCCATACGCCGCCGGCCTATCTTGATCACCAGATGCACGACCTGCATCTTGAACGCTTTTTGAAAAACGAGCCCGGCGACGGCCAGATGAAGACCTTTACCTTGCGCGGCATCAAGGAAAGCCCGCCTTATCTGCACGACGGCCGGGCATTGACGCTTGAAGATACGGTGGAGTTTTTTAATCTCGTGCTGCAGCTTAAACTCGAGCCCCAGGAGAAGCAGGATCTGGTCGCTTTTATGCGGCAACTGTAGCTGATAGCGGAAGCCGGCTAATCCACCGATGTGATAAGGCTGAGCGTTTTCCCGAAGCATTTTCTGCGCAGGGAAGACGCTCAGCTATTGCCGATGCCTTTGCACGTGCGGGTCGAAGGCATGCAAAACAGGCCATCCATTTCATACAGGTATACGATTGGATACCTCAATCAGATTCATATCCGGATCACGAAAATAGACCGATAGAATAGGCCCTGTTGCGCCTGTACGTTGTACCGGCCCTTCTATTATCCTCACTGCGCAGGCATCGAGATGATTTATCACGTCAGGCAGAGGCACCGAAGTGATAAAGCATAAATCGGCAGAGCCCGGCGCCGGTAGTTGAGCTTTGGGTTCAAACTCGCTGCCATGCTCGTGCAGATTAATCTTTTGTGAACCGAATGACAGCGCCTTGCGTCCTTCGCCGAAGTTGATGATCTCCATTCCCAAGGCTTTCCAATAAAAGGCGCAGGTGGTCTCAATGTTTTTGACGGTCAGCACCAGGTGATCAAGGCTGTCTATTTTCATAAGGGCTAGTTTACCGTTAATGCTTGCTTCGCAGGGCAGTACATATTCAGTCTGGAGCTAGCGGCTGCGTTTGATGATGAAACCGTTTTCAACTTTCTCGAAGCCGACTTTGGGGTAATAAGCCATGGCATCAGGCGCCGACAAGAGGATAAGCGCTACTTCATCACTGATAGCGGCGCGGATACGGGCGATAAGCTCACGCCCGATGCCATGTTTCTGGTAAGCCTTAGCCACGGCAAGGTCGGACAAATAGCAACAATAACTGAAGTCGGTCAGAGCGCGGCATACTCCGATAAGTTTGCCGTCGTGCCAGGCAGACAGGCAGAGGTCGGCATTGGCAAACATACGCTCGATCCGAGCCAGATCGTTGGTGGGACGGCGAATGCCGGAGGCGTCAAAAACCGCAGCTACGTCAGCGGCAGCCAGAGGGAAATTGTGGCGGTATTCAATTACAGACATAGAAGCATAACTTTAAGGTTGATCCATATAGCATGGCGGCTTCGGCCAGCCCATAACCGGACGTCCTGAAAGAGCCATAAATTACATTCAATTTGAGGTAAAAACGGAGTCGAACTCTAACACCGCCTTAACGTCCAGGACAAGCGTTTTTTGCCGTGTATTTAGTCAATCGATTGCCATGGCCCGGTATACAGATAGCATTAATCTTCTTATAAATCTGTTTGGCCGATATGGGCACCGTAGATCGACTAATGCTGGTTGCTGGTATTTTCGGTTTGCGTCTGGCTTGCCGATATCGCCATTTTCGGTCGAATTTTACAGAGCAAAATCACCTGTCTCGATGATCGGTTTCAAAGGGCTTTTTGAGCTATTGGAGCAGCTGTGGATGGCCGTAAAATTCGATAGAAATTTCATGATAAATGATTAAAATTATTGTATTTTTCTGTTAAAATATGAATATATTCATAATGATGGGTATCAATATCTGCTTGTTTTTCTCTACAGTCAGAGAGCCTAAAAAACGGTAGAAAACAAGGGCAATTTTTTCGAATTAGTGGGCTTACAAATGTGATTCAATCCATAGATAAGGAATCGGTTCAAATTATGAGTATTTTCATGATTTGAGGTTTCTAATCTTCCTTTGAGAAATTTCATGCCAGTTGAATTAGCGGATAAACAACGGCGGGCGGTCAGCGTCGTAGAAACCGCTTTGCTTAATGTCGGCATTAGCGGGCGTTCGGTGTGTGTCGTTGTCGATAAATGGGCGTTTAGCTATAGCTGTTACAGCGGCGAAAACGCTAACGTTGGCGTATTTGTGTCTGCTCCGGTCGGGGCGGATGTCGAGCCGTACTTTGTGACGGGTAAAACCATTGTGGAGGCCGTAAAAAATATGATTGATTCAATCAAGGGCAGGGCGAATGGCGCCAAATCGGAAGTGTTCGAGTCAGCGCCATTCTAGTAGGTGTTTCCTATGTGGCTCAGGGTAGCCGCCCTGGCTCACATTTTCCTAAATTCGCACATTAGGAGCTGAAAGATTATGTCAACTCAATCAATAAATCAAGTTAAGCCATTGTTTTGCTTCGAGTCAATCATTGCCAAAACAAGGCGGAATGACGATTGGACCGCAATCGGAAATTTCGCCGTCGGCATTGTCAAGCCGTCATCAGTGCGGCGATTGGGTTTGGGGATATACCAAAGCCGATCGTTCGGCAGCGGCCATTTTTAATCGAGGAATACCAAGCAAATTGGCGGGGCTTGTAGCCGCTCGCACCGCCGTATTATTTATTTCGCACTTAGGAATTGTATTTTATGTATTCATCAACCCAATTAGTCGACCAGGCAAAGCCGGTCAAAAATGAACATAACCCATTGCCGGTCATTTCCGCGAACCCGCTGGATCTGCCGGCCGATACTTTCAGAGAAGGTCTGGACCGGCGCAGAGCCAATCGCGCCGTGCTTATGGCATGGGTGCACGATGCGCTGGTGGAAGGCATTGATTACGGCAGAGTTCATGTTGTCAGCCGCAGCAAATGCCATGCCGGCAAGGATTGCAGAAATCCGGCGCATTTCAGCAAACCCAGCCTGTTCAAGCCCGGCGCCGAGAAAATCTGCGGCATGCTGGGATTGACGGTTCGGTATCCGACCTTGCCGGATTATGAAAAGGCCGCGCTCACGGGCGCGAAACTGAGCCAGATCATTATCCGTTGCGAGATTCTGGACCCTTCCGGCCGCGTGGTGGCCGATGGGGTCGGGGCCCGTCTTCTTGCCCAGGATTACGGTGACATCAATAAGGCATTGAAAATGGCCGAGAAATCGGCCCACATCGATGCAACGCTGAGGATGGCGGGCTTATCCGAAGTCTTCACGCAGGACATCGAAGATATGATGCAGCGCCGCGCAGAAGAAAACGCCCAACTGCCTGAGATTGAGCCGGACAGCAGTGTTCAGCGCATTACCGAGGATCAGCATCGGCAGCTTGAAGCCAGGATTGAAGAGCTGGGCCTGGACCGGGACAGAGTTAAAAACTGGATGATCAAGGCTTCGAAGAAACGCTTCGCCGACTTTGAAGAACTTGACCCGGAATTTTACCAGGTCCTTTACCGCAAGCTTGATCAGTTCTCGAGGTCGGCACAGTGAGCCGTTTGACTCTCTATCAGTTGAGCGCCAATTACCTTGAAGCGCTGGACGCCTTGACCGATCCGGAGGCCGATCTTCCGGCTGAAGTCGTTAACGGCACGCTGGAAGCCTTAAGCGGCGAACTGGAAGATAAGGCGATCAACGTGGCCAAATTCCTGCGCAATATGGAAGCCACGGCCGAGGCGATTAAAAATGCCGAAGCGGATATGAACAAGCGCCGGAGAATCTTGGAAAGCCGCGCTAAATGGCTGAAGGATTACCTGAAAGGCAATATGGAGCACACCGGCATCAGTACGATTGAATGCCCGTATTTCAAGCTGTCGATCCAGGATAATCCATCGGCCATTCATATCGTGGATGAAAACGCGATTCCGGACCAGTTCAAGGAACCGGTCACTACCTGGAGAATCAATAAAGCCGCGATCAGGGATGCAATCAAAGCAGGCGAAACGGTGCCCGGCGCTGAACTGGTCAACAGCACGCGCCTGGCTATCCGATAATCTTTTTCCATCGATATCAGAGCCGCTTCGGCGGCTTTTTTTTGCCTTCCTTATGAATATATTCATATAATGTCGCGTTTCACTTAGGGCTGGCTATCCGATGCAAATTGGCGACATTATAAAGCGCAAGCGACTTGAACTGGGCTTGGTCCAAAAAGAGCTCGAGGTTCGTTCGGGCGTAACCCAATCGATGATCAGCAAGGTTGAAGGCGGCAGCGCCGAAAATGTGTCCATTGATGTGCTCAGGCGATTGGCCAAAGCCTTAAACTGCACCTTGGTGGATTTGCTCCCCGAAACCGATAAAAAGCAAAGATGATTTCCCAAAAATGGAGATAAAGGCCAATATCTTCCGCATATCGTTTATTTCCCCTTCAAAAGATACAGGCGAACTCTCATTGCCAAGGTTTTAATTCCCTCGTTCAGGGCTCAATATCGAAGAGCGTATTTGCAGAATGCCGCTGGCAAGGATTAGAACGCAGCCTGTCGTTTGAAACCATGACAGGGATTCATCGTAAATCAAATACCCTGCTGTGGTTGCGATAATCGGCTCCAGATAAGAAACCGTCGCGTATTCATAAGCCTGTAGATGGCGCAATGACAGAATCATTAACGTAAGCGCGATAAATCCCTGCAGAAAGCCGATCGCGAGCAGCCAATACCCATCACGATACAAGGTCTGCAAGTCAATTTTCCCCGTAAATAAAAGTAAAACCGAAGAACTGATCAAAAGCTGATAAAAAGCCCGGCTAAAGCCCGATATCGTTGGAGCTATTTTGCGGTTGGCAATGATAAAAAATGCGTAACAAAGAGCGGCGGCTAATCCGAACAATTGACCGTTGGATATGGTTTTGCCAAGAGAAAAGTCAAAATCGAGCAGAAACAATGAGCCGAAGAAAGTGCATATAATCAATATCGCCTTGAAGCCGCTGATTTTTTCCCTTAGAAAGAAATATCCCAGCACGGACGCAATCAGAGGAGCGAGATAGAGCAGGAACACCGCATTGGCCAATGTCGTTGTTTTGATCGCTTTGCAATAAAACAGAACGCAAAGCGCTAAAAAGACGCCACTTGAAAAAAGAGCAGCAGAGATCCTGATATTAAACGTCTGCCAGCGCTTGCTCAGCAGCAAATAAACCATCAGGCATAAGAAGCCCAGGCCAAAACGCGAAAAAGCAATAACATCCCCTTCGGCAGAGACATTGCGGACCAGCACTCCGAAACATCCCGTGATAATAGCCGAGATAATGGCCGAAACAAATCCTAGGTACTGGGTATTCATTTTGTTTTTTGTATGCATCGTTATTCTAAGTGATCACGCAAAATTGATTTTATACATTAAATCGCTGTTTGCGTGGATTCAGGCCCCTACAGATCTTTACGGCAGCTTATTCAGGCTTGTGTAAAACACATCGAATAATTTGATTAATACACCTGCTTAATCGAAATTGTGCGAAAACACATTGCGCGAATATATCTCACCCTAAAGTTTAAAACTTATCAATATTGGATAAAAGTTCGGCCGGGGCAAATGCCCCGGCCGGCATGGTCCAGACAGTCTCGACTGCTTGACCTTTGGTTATCATATAAAGTTTAGGGAACCACACGCCAGTTCATTATGCGCAGTAGCGATTGACCTGATGCCAGATTTTTTAGGCGAATGGTCACGCCTTTATTATTTTCAGGATAAAGTTGTAACTTGGCAGCATCCAAGTCCCGGCAAAGGAACTTGATTTCAGATTGTCCGTAAGAAGCTGGCACAATTTCACAGGGGACAGCCAATGGTTCCGGCATCGAATTATTGAAGAACTCTATGACATCAGAGCCTGCCGGTGCGGTAACAAGCACATCAAATTGCTGGGCTGGGTGCATAGCGCCATGTTCCGGCCAGACGGCAAATGGTATATTTACAATCGAAGTGACATCCGCGATAAATGAATAGCCATTCGTATTGACATGCAGGTGTTTCATTGAAAATTTGCTTAAATCAGGCGTTAACCATGGTGTATAGGTTTGATACTGAGAGTCGCCACCGCCAAGTTCAAAATTAATGAAATACACATCCGGAGCAGGATTGCCGTTGTTTTCAAAAGGGCCAGAGCTCATCACACTGTAAAATTGGACACGGTTACCATTATCGGCATCAACGCCAATATAATGATCAATCATCGATTGAGATGCTGAGGTTTTTAGCGTTACATTCGGCCAGCCAACCTCCATACTGCCTTCGTTTTGATTGAAACTGTAGTGAATTGACCAATTGTCCTGATAGTCAGGGGATTTTTGGTTATTTAGAAAATAGGTCATGGTGACTTCATCGCCGGCTCTGGGCGGTGTGGGTAAAGCGCCACTGAAGTTTTCATACACATCTGTAACTCTTGCCGTGACTTTAAAGTTCTGCGGAACAACCCAGGCCGATGGTTGATCGCCTTCCCTCACTATAGAAATCACATCCGCATCAAATGAGTATCCATTCGCACCGACAAACAGCTTTTTGAATGTAAACTTGTTTAAATCAGGCGTTAAAAACTTTAGCCATGGCATATAAGTTTGATACTGAGAGCCATCACTGATCAGGTCAAGGCCAATAAAATTGATATCCGGAGCAGGATTGCCATTGCTTTCAAAAGGACCGGAGCTACCCATGTGATAGAACTGAATGCCACTTCCATTATTAACATCTATACCAATGTGATGATCAATCATCGACTGCGAGGCCGAGGTTTTAAGCGTTACATTTGACCAACTGATCTCCATGCTGCCTTCATTTTGATTAAAGCTGTAGTGAATTGACCCATTGTCCTGATAATCGGGGGATTTTGCGTCATCCATGACATAAGTCATGACGACCTCATCACCGACATTCAGTGAGGCAGGTAAAGTGCCCGCTGTGTATTCAGATACAGATGAAACTCTTGCCGTGACTTTATAGGTCTGTAGCGCAGCCCAGGCGGGAAGCGAAGTGATAAAAATGATGAATGAGATAATGAAATTTTTGAACATATTTAACTCCCTCTTTTGTCTTCTTGCTTTAATAAAAATATAAATTGATAACTAACCTATATCCTCAGTCACATCATTATGGTGGCGCCAAATGTGCCAGATAGGTGATCATCGCAAATTCTATTTCTGCGCCGGTTTTAAAAAGGATGGTCCTGGCTTAATCGAAGTCGCTGGAAGTGTTCCGATTGATTGAGACTGATATGGAAAGCAACAGAGCAAATGGAATATAGGAAAAATTAAAAAAGCCTTGCATTCCTTTATCATAAAATTCCTTGTCCCTTAAGCAGATCCAGAAAGCTACCTTTTGGCAGCTTGCTTTTTTAAGATATATTTAAGATATATTTAAGATTAAAAACTATAGGGAGTTGTGTTTTGCGTCAAATCGGGTTTAGAAGAGTGTGATAGATTTCTCATGCCGAAGCTCTGGAAAGTGGCTCTTAAATTAATTGCATTCGAAGGGGGGGCAATATGACGTCGTTAGTGCTCTTGTTTACTATTTCATGGCGTCTCTGCCGGGTAAGATGCTTTGACCCATCAAGGGGGCGTTTCGATTACAGTTGAATAGTTAGGAAGCCTGTCTTTCAAATTTTAAGAAGACAGGCTGTGCGCGAGATTGCGAGAAAATTAGGGAACACGGCAAAAAAGCATTATGTGTCACAAAGAATACGAGAAAAATAGCAGGTTTAATCAAAATCTTAAAGCTTCTTGTCCTTCGTAGTTAAATCTCTTGCAATGAATACTTTCAAACTTCCGTTCTCTACTTGGTTTCAGAAATACTGGACTTTAGCGGCCAGCGTTCCTGGAAATAAACGTCAAAGACTTTGCAATTCTATTGTAAGCGCTGCCCGAACCGCTCAAGGCGTAGAATCCAGCTTCCCTTGATATCGGCAGACACCAGTATTCGCTGGGCCTGTCCGATCAGCAGATGGCGAGGCACAAAGCCAAAATAGCGAGAATCTGCACTGTTGTCGCGGTTGTCGCCAAGCATCAAAAAATTTCCTTCGGGAACTTCCATTGGGCCGAAAGTGCTTTTAGCAAACAGGCCTGCAAGCAGCTGAATTTGCCGCTTGTTCTGGCCAGAGGTTTCGGTTAAACGTAATGCCTTGATGCCGCCGCTTTCACTTGGCTCCCACAAGGCTTCCGGTTCACTGTATTCGGCGGCCTTGCCATTGATGAACAGAATCTCGTCCCGCATTTCAACCCGGTCGCCCGGCAGGGCGATAATGCGTTTGATTAGTCGCTTGCCATCTTTGGGCGATGAAAAAGTAGCAATATCCCCGCGCCTTGGCTCACCAATGTGCGCAACGACGATATCCGTCAGCGGGAGCTTGAAATCATAGGCAAGACGGTTAACAAAAACAACGTCTCCTTCAAGCAAATTGGGACGCATTGAACCCGATGGAATTGTATTCCAATCCGCAATTGCTGTGCGGAAAAAAACGAAGCAGAGTAAGAAGGCGATGAAGCCTCCATTGTCTTTGATCCAGTTTCGCATAATGCTCCTGATTAATGAAATTGTATGAGCGGCTAGCTCTTAAATTCAGTTGCCTTGCCCCGCGCCGGCCGCATTAAGATGCGGCAATAAAATTATATTCCATAGGCTGCATTGGGTCTGGACTCTATCACTGCCAGAGGTCTGAGACAAGCGTTTTTATCAACCCTTTTCATTTAGTGAGCGCCGCATTAATGGGATATTTTCCGGCCGGAGGGCGGCTATGCAATTAAAAGCCTTAAGTACCGGCCAAGCCCGCCGACTCTGAACGTTATAGTTGGTAGTGGAACTTTTAGCGGTTATTCGGAACTTTATGGTTCCCGGGAAAATCTTTGTCTGTAATTACAGAGACTGATTCTGCCCAGTTAAGTTCTTAATGAAAATCGATAAACTTCAGAAAAGACCGTGTTCTGATTTTCGAAAAAATAGCGATACAAAAAGTTAATAGTTGATACAATCGAATATTGGGATTCTTGGCCCAAAGCTGAGATTCACCGTTTTATCAGGGTTAAAAACAATAATAAAATCATTAACTATGGGACAGCACTTATCAAGTAATTCTCTTGATATTTGTGCTTTCCATTGATAAGCGTTGTACTTTTAAAAACTAGCAGATTTTGGATTTATAGTCTTAATAGAGGTGTTTATATGTGTCAAGCTAGTCATCAGGTTTCATTTGGTTTCAATGAGCAGACATTTCCGGCAGGATTGCACATCTGTTATTTGTACAATAATGAAAATGAGCGGCGGCGCACTATTGCGGAATTTGTCCAAAGCGGACTGGCTGCCGGTGAAAAAGTCACCTATTTTGCAGATATTCCCTCCACACCTTCCTCAAATGAAATGGGTGAATGTCTTTCCCAGCTAGGAATTACGCCTCCCGGCAATATCAAACCGGAACAACTGATTCTGGCTCAGGCGGAGACATCTTATTGTCCCGATGGCACCTTTATGCCGGAACGCGTGATTGATCATTGGCGTGCGCTTTATAGGCAAGCCCAGCATGAAAGATTTGCAGGAGTACGCATGACTGGAGACACGAGCTGGCTGCGCAAGGGCATGCCCGGCGCTGAACGCTGGGTCGAATACGAAGCGATGCTTAACACTCTGGTGGAAGAATATCCTGTCCACGGTGTTATCTGCCAGTATGACGTTAACAAAATAGACGGTGCGACTCTTTTTGATGTGCTGAATGTTCATCCCATGATGATCGTAGCCGGACAAGTTGTGCATAACCCCTATTATCAACGACCTGAAAAACATAATGTGTTAGCTTCCGCATCATAAGAACGGATTTTTTTGGGTTTCGGTTAGCAGACGGTATTTCTACATGCCAAATCATTGTTTTATAGCCAGCTTTATCCATGATGACTACTCAATGTAAAGCCGAAGTTCTTGGCAAATTATTTGTTATTCCCGGCACCTTGTGCATTCTTCCGGACCAAAAGACCATTGTTGATTTTGTCAATAAGGCGCTGAACCGGATAGTGCCGGGGCTTGCGGCGGTATATTTCTGTTTGGAAGGCACCGTGAAGTCGACAATTTCGGAGCCCCTCATAAACTGCTCCATGTGTGCCAACAATTGGGACATGCCGTTTGATATTGTCGGACTTTGCTCGACGGAGCAGGTGAGCTTGCGTCGCTTGCCGCTACGCACCTCATCAAAACTGTATGGTTTTTTGATCTACTCGATTGAGAACTTTGATGAGTTTTTGCCTTACGAGCCTTATATAGCGAATCTTGCCAATATCGTCGCTGTGGAACTGGAAAGGCGCTCACTGGAATTGACAAGGCGAGCTGTCCAGGATCAGCTTCATCAGGTATTGCAGGAACTGGAATCTGAAGTCGTTGATCGTACGGCTGAGCTGGCTCAGCGCAATGCTGAACTTGAGAGGGAAATTCAGTCCCGGAACAGCCTGGAAAAAGCGTTGCGGCTCAGCGAGGAGCGATACCGGTCCTTGGCTATTGCTACCACCCAAATTGTATGGACCACTAATCCCCTGGGCGAAATTGTTGAAGATATACCTAGCTGGCGGGCATTTACAGGCCAAAACGAGGCCGAAGTCAAAGGCCATGGATGGATCAATGCCGTTCATCCGGAAGACCGCGATAATACTATGATGCGTTGGTTGCAGGCTGTGAGGACATGCTCCATGCACAACGCAGAGTATCGCCTGTACAGGCATGACGGCGAGTATCGCCATATCTCTGAGCGCGGGGTGCCGGTATTGGAAGCGGATGGAACGGTCCGGGAATGGATAGGAACCTGCACGGATATCACTGAGCAAAAGTTGGCGGAAGAAGCGCTTCAGAAGTCTCACGAAGAGTTGGAAATTCGTGTGCGGGAGAGAACTTCTGAGCTTGCGCATACCAATGAAGTGTTGAGCAACGAGATTGCCGAAAGAAAACGGATGGAACAGGCGCTACGCGAAACCGACCGCCACAAGGACGAGTTTCTGGCCATGCTGGCCCATGAGTTGCGCAATCCGCTGGCGCCCATCCGTCATGCGCTGCATGTGTTAAAAAAGCAGAATCATCCGGATGCTACGCTTGAATGGGGGCATACGTTGATTGACCGACAAGTCACCCATATGGCGCGACTGCTCGATGACCTGCTCGATGTGGCACGCATCATTCAGAACAAGATCCGCCTGCAAATGGAACGCTGCGATTTAACCGATATCATCGTGCACGCAGTGGAAGATTGCCTGCCTTTGATTGAAGAGCGAAAACATCAACTCGTGGTTTCCCTGCCGGATGAACCTCAATGGGTGGAAGGCGATGCGACGCGGCTGGAACAGATCATAACCAATCTGCTGAACAACGCTGCAAAATATACAGAGGAAAACGGCAAAATCACGATCAGCGTTGTACGGACCGGCATTTACGCGCTGATACGCGTGGAAGATACCGGCATCGGCATTGCCCCGGATCTTCTTGCGCATGTTTTTGATCTCTTTACCCAGGCCGACCGTTCCCTGGCCCACTCACAGGGAGGGCTTGGGCTTGGGCTGACACTGGTGCGCCGGCTGGTAGAGAAGCACGGCGGCACCGTCACGGCCTCGAGCGCCGGCATCGGCCAGGGCAGCACCTTTACGGTGCGGCTGCCGCTCTTGCCGGCCAGTCAATCCGCCATCGAATCAATGGGCACGTCTATGGGCAATACATCAGCTTCTTTATTATCCGAACGCCGCATTCTGGTGGTCGATGACTATGCCGATGCGGCCGAAAGCCTGACGATGCTGCTGCAAGCGGAAGGGCACGCGGTGGAAACCGCCGACTGCGGCCTGAAGGCGCTCGAGCGGGCGCAGGCGTTCCGGCCGCAGGTGGTGCTGCTGGACATCGGCCTGCCCGACCTGGACGGTTACGAAGTGGCCCGGCGGCTGCGCGCCCTGCCCGAAACGCATGATGCGATCCTGGTCGCCCTGACCGGCTACGGCCAGACCGAAGACCGCGAACGCTCGCGCTCGGCCGGCTTCAACCACCATCTGCTCAAGCCGGTAAATTTCGAAAAATTATCGGATCTGCTGGCCTCTGCATAACTGGCTGGTATTGCCGTTATTGATTAACTGATGTTACGCAAAGGCCGTTTCATCCCGTTTGCCGCGCCGAGCACTGCAGCTTTTAGCGGCGGTAGGCTGGGTTGCTAAACCCAGCATTTGGAGTCTCCCTATCTTCGTAGGGTACGCATCGCGTACCTTTCCGGACTTGTGATGTGCCGAAAAGCCCTGAACAGGTACGCGATGCGTACCCTACAGTGGATTTCGCCTTGATTTTGGCAGGGCAGCGGGGTAGGCCAGACTGCTAAACCCAGCATTTCGGCCGCCCTACACAGGCTGTTAAAAGAAAGTAACTCGCCTTCGGGTGCGATGAACCCGATTAACATAACCGTCGCGCTAGCGATACTTTAGTTATTAATGCACATATCTTGGGAAAGCGTTTCAGGCCGAATGAATTCGACCCTACAGAGTGCGTTTGACGAATGCTTCAGCTCACCGCATAGCCTCAGTTAAGCAGAGGAGCCTTCAGATTAGAGCAAGGTATTTATAGAGTGCTCGCCGCTTGTAGTAATAACAAATTTCTATGAGGCTGTCAGTAAGGCCGATAATTTTTCGAAATTTACCGGCTTGAGCAGATGGTGGTTGAAGCCGGCCGAGCGCGAGCGTTCGCGGTCTTCGGTCTGGCCGTAGCCGGTCAGGGCGACCAGGACCGCATCATGCGTTTCGGGCAGGGCGCGTAGCCGCCGGGCCACCTCGTAACCGTCCAGGTCGGGCAGGCCGATGTCCAGCAGCACCACTTGCGGCCGGAACGCCTGCGCCCGCTCGAGCGCCTTCAGGCCGCAGTCGGCGGTTTCCACTGCATGCCCTTCCGCCTGCAGCAGCAGGGTCAGGCTCTCGGCCGCGTCGGCATAGTCATCGACCACCAGAATGCGGAATTTGGGCATCGGCAACACGGATTTTGCCTGCACGGATTTAATAGCGGAGGATGGCGCCGGTAATGCTGGCAATCGCACCGTAAAGGTGCTGCCCTGGCCGATGCCGGCGCTCGAGGCCGTGACCGTGCCTCCGTGTATTTCGATCAGCTCCCGCACCAGCGTCAGCCCGATGCCCAGTCCGCCTTGGGCATGGGCCAGAGAATGGTCGGCCTGGGTGAAGAGGTCGAATATCTGCGGCAGGATATCGGGAGAGATGCCTATGCCCGTGTCCCGTACCTCGATGACGGCAGAGGAATCTTCCCGCATTACGCTGAGCGTGATTTTTCCGCCTTCGCTGGTGTATTTGGCGGCATTGTTCAGCAAATTGGACAATACCTGCGCCAGCCGAATACGGTCGCCTTCGATCCATGGCGGCGTCGTAGTCTGTGAGATGATCAATTCCTGGCCGCGTGATTCGATCAGAGGGCGGCTGGTTTCAATCGCATTATTCAAAATCTCGGTAAGCTCGAACCTCTCCATATTCAGCCGGATTTTGCCTTGCATGATGCGCGCCACATCGAGCAGGTCATCAAGCAGCCGGGCCATATGAGTCACTTGGCGATCAATGACATTGCGGCTCCATGCCAGCTTGGGATCAGTCGGTTCCAGCATTTTCAGCAACTGCACGGCATTGCGGATGGGCGCCAGCGGATTGCGCAGCTCGTGGGCCAGCATCGCCAGAAACTCGTCTTTACGTCGGTCCGCCAGGCGTAGCGCTTCTTCGGCGCGTTTGCGCTCGGTAATATCGGAGGCTACGCCCAGCAGCTTATTACAGCTATTGTCGTCCTCAAATAGCGGAATCTTGACGGTGCTGTACCAGCGGATGACGCCATCCCGACAGGTGACTTTCTCTTCAGGAATAATTTTGGGCTTGCGGTTGTGTATCACATCGAGGTCATCTTGACGGAAATGAGTTACTTCGTCACCATCGAAATTGAAGTCCGCATCAGTCAAACCGATCAAGCCTTCCGGATCTGTACCATAGCAGTGAGCCAAGCTATTATTGGCTAAGATGAACCGTCCTTCTTTATCTTTGACGAAAATCATGCTAGGGGCCGCGTCGATGACTTGTCTGAGGAAGGCGCGTTCATGATGCAGTGCTTCTTGAGCCCCTTTGATATCGGTAATATCTTCAGTTGTGCCGAAGGCGCCTAGCAGCGAGCCATGCTCGTCGAATTCCAGTTCAGCCAGTTCACGTACCCATTTGATTTTTTTTCCCACTATCAGCCGGTGCTCAAGGTCGTAGTGCTTGCCGGCAAGCGCCTCTTTCCAGGTTTTGTCGACCAATTCCCTGTCTGCGGGATGGACAGCGTCAAGAAAAGACTCATAGGTCAAAGGCGTGCCTTTGGAGACACCAAAAATTCGATAATTTTCGTCTGACCATTCCAGTATGTTTTTGTGAATGTCCATGCGCCAACTGCCAACATGAGCAACTGCCTGGGCGCGATTCAGATCGATTTGGCTTTCTCGCAAAGCTTCCTCGACTCGCTTGCGGTCAGTGATGTCCATGCTTACTGTGGCCAGGCTAGCTATTTTGCCGTTTAAGTCCTTTAGCGTGAAGACATTGTAGATAATCCATACAGCTTCGCCGGTTTTAAAGTGCCGCAGGCGGATTTCACTAACATTACGGCCGTTCTTCAATACCATGGGGAAGAACTCATTCATGACGAATTCCTGATCTTCCGGAAAAAAGAATTCTTTGACCGGTGTTTTTAGCCCTTGCTCGAGACTATCCAGACCTACGAGGCGCAAGCCGGCATTGTTGATAAAAAAAGGCATAAATTCCATATCGCACATGCCGATAAATTCGGTGCTGCTTTTGGCGAGTTCGACATATAAGTCGCGCTCCGCTTTTGCCTTGTTGCGCTCAGTGATTTCCTTTTTAAGCTGTTCCTCTCGCTCCATGACCTTATGCAATACCTGCTTTTCCCGCTTGTATAAGATTGAAACTATCAGGCTGAATATTGCGCCTATACTTACTAAAAGGGCAATGCGCAGTTCTTCGCTGGCTTTGGCGATATAAAACGATTCGTAAGGCTCGATTAAAAAATAAACGCTTGCCGCCGCGCTCAACAGTGTAGTGAAAAGCCCCGCGATCAATCCACCTTGCCAGGCGGCGAAAGCAATTACAACTAAAAAGAGCAGCAGCGGCGGTGAGCCTCCGAAAGTGAATTGGAGGTCCTTCAAGATAATCAGGATAGCTGTCACAGCTAATATCGAGATTATATAGACGTTACTGAGAAAAGATTTAATATGAATCATTTTTATCTGTAGCGATCTATATCGTTGTTCATGGGCTTAATCCATTGCATGAGAGCTCCAAAAAATAAGATAGACGAAGTTTAAGTCAATAGGCTTTTAATGTTAATGATGAAAATACTTATAAATTAATCGATGAAGGCGGATGATCATCTTTTCCTTCCATAGTAAAGCCTATGGAAACATGCGATGATAGTCTAACTTGTTTTTACGATCACATTTTTTAAAGTAGAGAATTTTTTAAAGCCCAGGTTCAATGATAAAAAGCATAATCATTGACCAATACAGAAATTGCGGAGAAATTGATGCTCAATAAAGTGATGTTGATAGGCAACTTAGGGGCAGACCCCGAAGTTCGGTATATGCCTTCAGGTGGTGCCGTCACCAGTATTAGATTGGCGACTACTTTTAGATGGAAAGATAAACAGACGAATGAAAGACGCGAAGCCACTGAATGGCATCGGGTTGTATTTTTTAATCGTTTAGCTGAAGTAGCGGGCGAATATCTTAAGAAAGGCAGTCAGGTTTATGTTGAAGGCCGCTTGCAAACCAGAAAATGGCAAGGCCAGGATGGGCAGGATCGTTATACGACTGAAATCATAGCGGAAGAAATGCATATGCTGGGCAGCCGTAGCGGAGGCACTTCCAGTTTTGGAATGGATCAGCCTCAGTCCGGTCACGCCGCACCGCCTTCAAGACCCCAACCGTCCCAGGGCAACGCTCCGTCGATGCCGCCGCCGCCAGATTATGATGATTTTGATGACGATATTCCGTTCTAGCGGGTACCTGAAGCTAGTTTTGTAAATGTCAGCCACATGGTAATGCTAGGAGAATGTGGTGCAGGGTGGTTTCGCCGAACCTTTAGAATGGGGGGAGAGCCAGTGATTCCTGATGGATGACTAACCATATGAAGTCAGGACAGAAACTCGGGGTATTGAGGATGGGATGTGCAGAAAGAACTGAGTGGAACGAACGAGACCTCTACCCGTCATGGTTTAATCTGCCATGTAATCAAAGAAATAAAAAACTTGCTATAAACTAACTTCTTGTTAAGCACTATGAGCCTGTTTCCATCGTGCCCAAGTCTTATTCAGAAGATTTATGCAGCCAAGTGGCTGAAGCCGTTGCTTCAGGCAATACTGTGCGGGCCGTGGCTTTGCAGTACAAGGTCAGCTAGGCCTTTGCCTTTACCATCAGATGTCGTATTGTTTCAACGAATAGTAAATAAAGATGCGTGAAAAAAAAGAAACAATAACACAGGGTCTACCGAGGCCATCCCTAGCCAAAACGCCGACCGGCATCCGGGGGTTGGATGAGATTGTACAGGGCGGTCTGCCCAAAGGCCGCGTTGTCCTGGTAGCAGGAGGGCCCGGCTCGGGCAAGACGTTGCTGGCCATGGAGTTCCTGGTACGCGGCGCCATCGATTACGGCGAGCCTGGCGTCTTCGTAGCTTTCGAGGAAACCGTTGAGGAGTTGAGCTGCAACTTCGTTTCTCTCGGCTTCAACTTGGAGCAGTTGGTGCAAGAGGGAAAGCTGATCATTGATTACGTGCACCTGGATCGTAGCGAGATGGAGGCGACGGGCGAGCATAACCTGGACGGCCTCTTTGTCCGCCTGGGGTATGCCATTGATTCGATCGGCGCGAAACGGGTCGTGCTGGATACCCTCGAAATGCTCTTTGCCGGCCTGCCTAATGAAGGGATTGTACGTGCAGAGCTTCAGCGTTTGTTTCGCTGGCTGAAAACCCGAGGCGTCACAGCCATTATGACTGCCGAGCGCGGCAATGAGACACTCACCCGCTATGGCATGGAAGAGTACGTCTCCGACTGTGTCATCACGCTCGACCATCGCGTTCACGAGCAGATTTCCACCCGCCGCCTGCACGTACTGAAGTACCGCGGTTCCACGCATGGCACGAACGAATATCCCTTCCTCATTGACGAAGACGGCATTTCCGTGCTGCCGGTCACCTCGATGCGCCTTGATCATGCAGTCTGTACCGATCGCATCTCTACCGGCATCGCAGGTCTTGACAGTATGCTCGGCGGCAAGGGCATCTTTCGGGGCAGCAGCGTGCTGCTCAGCGGCACGGCGGGCATGGGCAAGACCACTTTTGCGGCCTCTTTCGCAGACGGCGCGTGCCGCCGAGGGGAACGCGTCCTCTACCTGCCGTTCGAGGAGGCGCCCCAGCAGATCATTCGCAATATGCATGCCGTGGGTCTTGACTTGGCGCCATGGGTACAGCAGGGCCTTCTGAATTTACATGCAGTGCGGCCTACGCTCTACGGTCTGGAAATGCACTTGGCTAAAATCCATAGGCTGGTGGAAGATTTCCGGCCCAGCCTGGTGATAGTTGACCCGGTGACCAACCTGATAGCCGCAGGGACTCTCGCCGAGTCCGAGGCCATGCTGGCGCGCTTAATCGATTGGCTGAAAAGTCAGCAGATCAGTGCTGTTTTTACCAGTCTGACCCCGGGCGGAGCAGCATTGGAGCGCTCCCAAGTAGGCATCTCCTCATTAATGGACACTTGGCTGATGCTCACTGCCATCGAAAGCAGTGGCGAGCGCAATCGAGGCATTCAGATTGTAAAGTCGAGAGGGATGGCCCATTCCAACCAGATCCGCGAATTCCTTATTGGTGATCACGGTATCGAACTGTGCGACGTCTATACTGGCCCGATGGGCGTTCTGACGGGTGCTGCCCGTTTTACCCAGGAGGCGCGGGAAGAGGCGGAGCGCGTTTTACGCGAGCAGGAGATCAAGCACCATCGCAATCAATTGAAGCGCAAGCAAGCAGTTCTTGAAGCGCAGATTGCTGCCCTGCATGCCCAGTTCGAGGCAGAGCGGTCAGAGATCGATCTGGCAATCGCGCAGGCGCAACATCTGGAAACCACGTTAGCAAGTGATCGTGACGAAATGGGCCGTCTGCGTCACGGTGATGCCGCATCAGGCCCTCAGCAGAGCGAAAACTGAACCATGTCAGGCCATCACGAGCATATAGTAAACGAGCCATCTGAAGATGAAGACATATGGCAACTGCGGCTTTATGTGGCAGGACAGACGCCCAAGTCACTGACAGCCTGCGCCAATCTGAATCGGATCTGCGAAGAATATCTCAAAGGCCGCTATAGCGTTGAAGTGATCGACCTACTGGAAAAACCGCAATTAGCTGCAGGTGATCAAATCCTGGCCATCCCGACACTGGTGCGCCAGTTGCCTGCGCCGGTACGCAAGATTATTGGAGACTTGTCCAATACCGAGCGGGTACTGGTAGGTTTGGATCTGCGTCATCCGGAAATGCCCAAATGAAACTGCACCCTACAGAACAGGCGAACGCAAACTTAGCACGGGCCAACCGTGATCACGAAGGCGCCCCCCGTGCATTGACCCATTGCGGAGGCCGCTACAGGCAGCGCCACTGTGCAGGGGAGGGCGCCCTGTTGTTCTCGGCTCGGGCTCTCTTTAATAGCCACCGCGTAGTTGGACCAGCGTTAGCTGGCCGCCATGATTCGGCCGTTATCGATAGCGGCCACTGCCAGGCACCGGAACGATCAAAGAACACGCATAGCATTGCCGTTCATGCCCATGCTAAGCAAGCCGGCCGACACGCTCTCTGGCCAAGAGCGCACTCTCATGAAGCTGTATCGCCGCCCGAAACCGGTCCTGGAAAAGGAGGCGCACAGTGAATCCTGACAATAAAAAGAATCAGGAGCTGCTGCTCAAAATCCACGACCTGACGTTGCGCCTGGAGGAAGCGCAAGACACCCTGAACGCCATTCGTGCCGCTAACGTGGATGCCGTAGTCGTCTACAATGACGGTCAACATCGTGTTTATACCCTGGAAGGGACGGATACCATCTATAAACGTCTTTTTGATACGCTGAACGAAGGGATACTGGTCGTTTCTGCCGACCGGACAATTCTCTATGCCAACCGATGGTTTGCAGACCTGATAGGCGTTGCAATGGCTAAAATGACTGGTGCAGACATCGAGCGCTTTGTGCATCCGCTCCATGCAGCAGATTTTGCGGCATTGCTTGAAAGCGCTGAGGAGAAACCTCACCGCGACGATCTGTCCATGATCCGCGCCGATGGTAGTTCGATACCCGTAATGTTGGCGATCAGTCCTGCCCCTATCGGAGGAGTTGAAGCGGGTTATGCCATTGTGGTTAACGATCTAACAGAGTTGCGCCAGGCGCAGGATGCTCTGAGCAAGGCCAATGAGGAACTGGAGGCACGCATTGAGGCACGGACTATGGAACTGCAATCTGCCAATATTGCGCTTGAAGCCGAGATTGCCAAGCGCATGCACATTGAGGAAGCGCTTCGGAACGAGGATCGACGAAAGGATGAGTTCCTGGGCATGCTGGCTCACGAGCTGCGCAATCCCTTGGCCCCGATCCGCAACGCCGCGCAGATCCTGAAACGTCCGGATCTGGACGAAACGCGGCTGGCCTGGTGCCGCAATGTCATCGACCGTCAAGTCGAACATTTAGCGCGTCTGGTGGATGACCTGCTGGATGTCTCGCGCATCAGTCGTGGCAAAATCGAGCTCAAGAAGGAGTCTCTTGCAGTATCGGCTATTGTGCAGCGGGCCATGGAAATCACTCAGCCCTTGATCGAAACTCGCCGTCATGAACTTACGGTACAACTGCCGCCTGAACCGGTCATCGTTGAAGGCGATCTGGTCCGGCTGGCGCAGGTCGTCTCGAACCTGCTCAATAATGCGGCCAAGTATACCGATGAAGGCGGGTCCATCTGGCTGACCGTTGAGCATGTCGGCAATGATGTCTTCATCCGAGTCCGTGACAACGGCCGGGGCATTGTACCTTCGGCGCTGCCGAACCTGTTTCAACTGTTCTACCAGGTGGACCGTACCCTCGACCGTTCCGAAGGCGGGCTGGGCATTGGCCTGTCGCTGGTCAAAAGCCTAGTGACCATGCATGGGGGTGACGTCTGGGCTACCAGCGCAGGCCGGGGCCAAGGCAGTGTATTCATCATTCGCCTGCCTTGCCTGCCGCAAGCCTCAGTCGTTTCGGTTTCCTCTCCGACAGCACTGAAGCCGGCGGAAGGGCCTCTGCGCATTCTCGTCGTCGATGATAACCGCGATGCTGCTCAGAGCCTGTCTGTGCTGCTGACTGGCGAAGGGCATACTGTAAGTTTGGCCTATAGCGGACCTGCGGGCTTGGTCGCCGCACTGACTGAGCGGCCGCAGGTCATACTGCTCGATATCGGCCTGCCGGGCATGGATGGCTATGCGGTGGCTCGAGCCCTTAGAGAACATCCCGAGCTGAGAACGACGCAGTTGATCGCGTTGACCGGCTATGGACGGCTGGTTGATCGCGAACAGGCACGGGCGGCCGGTTTCAATGGTTATCTGACCAAACCGGTTGATTTTGAGGCATTACAGCGCGCTCTGGCTCAGCCATTATTTCCCGGTCCGATACTACCCGGCTAAGCTCGTTTTTCTACGCTGTAGCTGTCTATAAAAACGCTACTCAACCTATATCCGCTCCTAAGCAAGTAGGGCGGTTTCGCGCAGCAAACCGCCATTTCAAACAAGCCGGTTCATAGCGGGACATTACGGTTTTAAGGCTCCGTTTGTTGGTGGATTGCCAAGGCAAATCCACCATACGAAATACGAAACATCCGCCATACGGCCATATGACCGTCGCAGTGAAGAGGAGTCCATATCATCCTATGGCTCTATGCATAAGTTATGTCAACAATTGTTTCACTATCTTTTCCGTTTTTCCCATTTCATTAAGGAAATCTTGTTGATAGTTACTAGACGTTTCCATATAACCTCTCGCGCAATTTAATAGTTTATTTGCGAGTTTATGAACATCGCTTTCAGAAGAACCATTTTCTATAGCTTTTAGAACATCTTTATATTTCTTAAGATATTCATCAATCACTGGTTCGCTAGATGACTGACGTTTTAACTCTAATGCCTTTATTGTTACTTCTACTTGGCCTTTCAAATTAGCAATATTTGACATAAATGTATTTTTCTCGGTTTATCATGGTTTTACATCTCTTACACTCTGAATCCACTCTTTCGGCCAATTTTGTGGCATTAGGGCCGTAGGATGCGCTGAGGCACGAAGCGCATCGTTCGAGTCATTCCACTTACATGGTTATCGAAATTGCCGGAATGTCCCCAATTCATCGGATAAACGCCCTGATCAACGTATCGATGAAAACTCGAATGCGGCCAGTCGACAACTTTTCGTACATAGCCATGCTTGACAGGATTCCAATGGATGTAATCCATGTGGTTGTTAAAATCGGCTTGGTTGCATAATAAACGCGCCCAGAATCGGCGCTGCCACAAACCGCGTTCCCGGCGCTTGCTCCGGCTTGAGGAAATTCTTTCGCCTTGCGGTATGGCACGAGAAAAATGACCTTTGAGCAGATTCCAGCGCATGGAAAAATCCCCATCCCCAGGTGGCAATGTCCAGATGCAGTGCAGATGGTCAGGCAGGATAACGACGGCATTGATCCGGTAAGGTTTGCGTTCCTTGACGTAACGAAAGGCGGCTCTCAGCCGATCGATCTTTTCCACCAGCAGATAATTATTCCGGCGTTCGGCAAGATTAACAGTGAAGAACCAGGTTGAGCCAGGGATGTAGATCCGGCGGTAGTCTGTCATTGGTTTGTCTGATGATGCTCGAACGATGCGCTACAAGACCTGACCCCGTTCTTCTCATACGAAACATCCGCCATACGACCATACACTTTTCATGACGTGGTTAAGTCGGATACGTTGAAAAATATCAGACGAATGTAAATTGTACAGCTTGACCCTATAGCCCTTACAGTTGATAAATTAACCTAGTAAATCAGGCCGCAAACCAGGAACTGAAGTGGTTCCTGTTTTTAAAACAAATTCATAGCCTAATATGCGATCATCAAGAACAAAACATGTTCCAAGGTATTGAGTGTTTTCTAAATTGAAAAATGTAACTTTTTGAGTTTGATCGTATTTAGAGAGTGCGCTTATTAAGTCTTCAAGACCAAATGTTTTTTTTCCAGCTTTTTTTGCTGATTCCAGCCTAAACTTAGCTCGATTAAGCGCAAAACTAATTGCAAAATTTTCCGGGCTTCCAACCTTTTCATAAGCGCTATCAGAGTTCAAAAAATTCTCTAAAAACTCTATACAAAAAGGAACATCATCTTTTCGTACATCTGTAAGTAAATTTTTTAAGTAATCTATTGAATCTGTATTCATTTGCTTGTCACCTCTGTGACGTTTACACCTGTTCTGGTTCCAGTCTGAAGCATTTCAGCTTCTCCCCACTCATTGATATGAGTCCAGCCCCAAGCCCAAGATTCATTTGGGCCGGGAGCTCCAACAGGTACAGAAAGTGGTAATGGGTCAAATATGTGATTTGCTCATATAATATGGAGCATGACCTGTTATCAAGAAATTACCTGCCCGGATTGTGGCAGCAACCAAATTATGAAGTCCGGCCGTAGTGCATCGGGTACACAGCGTTACCGTTGTCAAAATCCGGATTGCGGAACTAAAACGTTCATGTTGGCATACCGCTATAAGGCTTGTAGCCCCGGTATCAAAGAGCAAGTTGTAGAGATGTCCATCAATGGTAGCGGTATCCGTGATACAGCCCGGGTTCTCAAGATCAACAAAAATACCGTGATTAGCACTTTAAAAAAAAGTCGAGCCGCATCGTCCAAGTCAATCCGAACTTTCAGACTTTAAAAGTAGAAGCCAATTTAACGGTGAGATTGGAATTGGCTTGTGAACAGGCTGAAATGGATGAACAGTGGTCCTATGTCGGTAACAAATCCAATCAACGCTGGCTGTGGTATGCCATTGATCATGCCACGAACACGGTATTGGCTTATGTATTTGGCAAACGCAAGGATGAGGTGTTCAAAAAGCTGAAAGCCTTGCTTGAGCCCTTTGGCATTAGCCGTTATTACACCGATGATTGGGGCGCTTATGAACGTCATATTGAAGTCGATATGCATCAGGTGGGCAAGCGCAACACTCAAAAGATTGAACGCAAAAATTTGAATTTCAGAACCTGGATTAAGCGACTTACACGAAAAACAATCTGCTTCTCAAAGTTGGAAACCCTGCATGATACGGTCATCGGATTACTGATTAACAAGGTTGAATTTGGCTTGGATATTCATGCCAAATTACAGATTTAACCCACTACCGATTTACGGAGCTGATCAAAACCTTATCAATCCGCGTTCCGTCGATGTCCACCACTTCAAAACGCCAGCCATCGTACTCAAAGCTGTCCGCCACGTGCGGAACTCTTTCCAGATGGAACAGAATGAATCCCCCGATAGTATTGTAGACATTGTCAGTCTCGCCAGGGAATTCGATGTCCATATCAAGGACCGACTTCAGCTTCGCTATCGACACGCCGCCGTCAATGAGCCATGAACCGTCATCCCGCTGGACGACATCAGGCTCGAGCTCGGACTCCTCAGTCGGAAAATCGCCGACGATGGCCGTCAAGACGTCGCTGAGCGCCACAAGGCCCTCCATTTCGCCGTACTCATCGACAATCAAAGCAAAATTGGCATGCTCTTCCCGGAAAAGCTCCAGAAGATGCGTAAGCGTTATGGAATCGGGAACGTAGAGCGCCGGCCGCACGGTTTTCTCAATATCAAACACGCCCTCCATCATCGACTTCAATAAATCGCCGCGGTGCAGAATGCCCAGCACGTTTTCCAGGCCATCCCGGCAAACCACTAAGCGCGTACACCGGCAGTCGGCGATTTTACGCCTAATCTCATCCTCCGGAGCCATCAAATCGATGGCGATAATCTCTTTGCGCGGCGTCATAATCGCGCCGACGCGCAGCTCGTCCAGTCTCAGCACATTGGCAACCAGCCTTTCTTCGCTGGCATGGAAAACGCCGGCTTCGGAGCCCATTTCCATTAGCAGCTTGATCTCTTCATTGGTGACTGAAGTCTCCCGAGGACGGTGAGCGCCTGCGATTCGAAGCAGCAGATTTCCGGAAGAAGACAGCAGCCAGACCAATGGGCTGGCAATTTTGGCCAGGCCTCTCATCGGGCGGGCGATAACAACCGCGATGTTTTCCGGATGCAGTAAAGCCAATCTTTTGGGGAAAAGTTCGCCGATCACCACGGAAAAATAAGTGATTAAAACCACCGTCATTGTCAGGGCAATGCCTTCGGCGTGAGGCGCGAGCATCGGAATTTTCAAAAGCTGCTCATGAATAGGCGCTTTCAGCGCATCTTCACCCAAGGCGCCGCTCAAAATGCCGACGGATGTAATGCCTACCTGAATGGTAGACAGAAAATGCGAGGGCTCTTCATGCAGTTTCAGCGCCGCATTGGCGCCTGGCCGCCGCTCGGAAGCCAACTTCTGCAGGCGGGCTTTTCTGGAAGAAACAACCGACATTTCCGACATTGCGAAAACGCCATTGATAAGAATCAAAATAAGGATTAGACCAATGTCCATTATATAGGCCGCTCTTACCGTTACCGGCGCGGCGGAGTAGTTAAATTGACTGGATAATACCACATAATCTCATGTTAATGGTGGAACTGCCGGGAAAATAACCTTTCGAATCAAATAACTAAATAATTTATAAAGGCAATTTCATGAAAGCGATGCTATTAAGACAGCTCTGCGATTTAAAAGACAATCAGGCGCCGCTTGAATGGGTAGAACTTCCCGTTCCCGAGCCCGGCGACAGAGAAATTCTGCTCAAGGTTTCTGCCTGCGGTGTTTGCCACACCGAACTCGATGAGATCGAAGGCAGAACACCGCCGCCGCATTTGCCTATCATCCCGGGGCATCAGGTCGTGGGCCGCGTTGAAGCAATTGGCAACAAGGTCAAGCGCATCAAAGAGGGCGACCGGGTCGGTGTCGCCTGGATCTTTTCCGCTTGCGGGACATGCAAGTTCTGCTTGAGCGGTCATGAGAATCTGTGCCCTGTCTTCGAGGCCACCGGCCGCGATGCCAATGGCGGCTATGCGCAATATATGACCGTCAGCGAGAATTTCGCTTATCGGATTCCCGAGGCTTTTTCCGACCTTCAGGCCGCCCCTTTGCTGTGCGCCGGCGCCATCGGCTACCGGTCCTTACGGCTGACAGGGATCAAAGACGGGCAGCGTTTGGGCTTGACGGGATTTGGCGCGTCCGGCCATCTGGTCCTGAAGATGGCGAAGCACCGTTATCCGAATACCGAGGTGTTCGTGTTTGCCAGAAGCGCCGAAGAACGCGCGTTCGCACTGGAACTGGGCGCCGTGTGGGCCGGCGAAACTGTTGATCGGGCGCCCAGAAAGCTGGACAGCATCATTGATACGACACCGGCCTGGCAGCCCGTCGTGGAAGCATTGGCGAACCTGGAGCCGGGCGGCCGGCTCGTGATAAACGCGATCCGCAAGGAAGGCGACAAGCAGAGCTTGCTGCAACTGGATTATCCGCAGCATCTCTGGCAGGAAAAAGAAATCAAGAGTGTCGCCAACATTACCCGAACCGATGTACAGGAATTCCTGAGCCTGGCCGCCGAAATAAACTTGAATCCCGAGATTCAGGTATTTGCCCTGGAACAGGCGAACGAAGCCCTGGTCGAGCTGAAAACGGGAAGAATCCGCGGCGCCAAGGTCCTGAAAATTGATTGATAACTTTTATAAGCTGCCGTAGGGTATGCGTTGCGTACCTTTACCAAAGTCGCAATGAATCGGCAAACGCTGAAAATGGTATGCGATGCATACCCAGAGCTTAAATTTTCAATTGTAAAACTTTAACTCACGATAAGGACACAGTCATGCCAAGAGTCGACAGCAGCATAGCGACAACCACTTACACCTGTCCCATGCATCCCGAAGTGCAGTCGGCCCATCCAGGAAGTTGCCCGAAATGCGGCATGGCGCTTGAGCCTGTCGAAACGCCCCGCCCTGTCTCCCGGACGGAGTGGGTTTGCCCGATGCACCCCGAGATCGTCCGCAACGAGCCGGGAAACTGCCCGATCTGCGGCATGGCGCTTGAGCCCAGGACCATTGAGGCCGAGCAGGCTGAGCAGAATCCCGAACTGAAGGACATGAGCCGCCGGTTCTGGTTTGCCGCCGCGTTGACCGTGCCGCTGGTCCTTGTCGCCATGGGCGATATGCTGCCTGGGCGGCCTGTCTCGCAGCTATTCTCGCAACGTACCCGCTTGCTCATCGAACTCGCGCTGGCGACGCCAGTCTGTCTGTGGTCGGCATGGCCTTTTTACGTCCGCGCCATGCAATCGGTGAAGAACCGCAGCCTCAACATGTTTACACTGATCGGGCTCGGTGTGAGCGTGGCCTATTTGTACAGTCTGATCGCGGCACTGTTTCCCGACATTTTTCCCGCTTCGTTTCGGGAAGACGGTAAGGTTGGCGTCTACTTCGAAGCCGCCGCCGTGATCGTGACCCTTATCCTGCTCGGCCAGGTCATCGAACTGCGCGCCCGCAGCCGGACGAGCCAGGCCGTCAAGCAACTGCTCGGCATGCAGGCCAAAACGGCGCGCCGTCTGAGCGACGATGGCACCGAGACAGATGTACCGCTGGATGCGGTGCAAATCGGCGACAGGCTGCGCGTGCGGCCGGGCGAGAAAATACCCGTGGACGGCGTCGTGCTGGAAGGCGCCAGCGCGGTGGATGAGTCGATGGTCACCGGCGAGTCGATCCCGGCCGAGAAGCACGAAGGCGACCGCGTCATCGGCTCGACCATCAACAGCACCGGCAGTCTGGTCATGCGTGCCGAGAAAATCGGCGCTGAGACGCTGCTGTCGCGTATCGTGGCGCTGGTGGCCGAGGCGCAGCGTACCCGCGCGCCGATTCAGAAGCTGGCCGACATTATCGCCGGTTATTTCGTTCCCATCGTAGTGGTTATTGCGATTGTCACGTTTATCGTCTGGTCTCTCGTCGGCCCCGAGCCGCGCATGGCTTACGCGCTCATCAACGCCATCGCCGTGCTGATCATTGCCTGCCCGTGCGCTCTTGGCCTGGCAACGCCCATGTCCATCATGGTGGCGACGGGCAAAGGCGCCGGCGCCGGCATATTGTTCAGGAACGCCGAAGCCATCGAACTGATGCGCAAAATCGATACATTGGTCGTAGACAAGACCGGGACGCTGACCGAAGGAAAGCCGAAACTCGTCAGTATCATAGCTGCCGACGGTATTCAGGAAAACGATCTCCTGCGCTTCGCGGCCAGCATCGAACGCGGCAGCGAGCATCCGCTGGCCGAAGCCATAGTTAAAGGCGCTGAGCAGCGAGGCATTGATCTGGCCCATGCCGAAGATTTCGAGTCGATCACCGGCCAGGGCGTCAAGGGCCGTGTCGATGGCCGGGAAGTTGCGCTTGGCAACCGCGCCCTGATGGACAGCCTGGGCGTCGACCCGGGCCAGCTTGCAGCCCGGGCCGAAGAACTGCGCGGCGACGGCCAAACCGTCATGTTTGTTTCGGTCGACGGCAAACCGGCAGGGCTCGTCGGCGTGGCCGACCCGATCAAGGACAGCACGCCCGAAGCCATCCGGTCTCTGCATAGCGAGCACATCCGCATCGTCATGCTCACAGGCGACAGCCGGACCACCGCCCAAGCCGTCGCAAGAAAGCTGGGCATTGATGAGGTCATGGCCGAAATCCTGCCCGACCAGAAGGCCGACATCATCAAGCGCCTGCAAGGCGAAGGCCGCATTGTGGCCATGGCCGGCGACGGCATCAACGATGCGCCGGCGCTGGCTCAGGCGCACGTCGGCATCGCGATGGGCACGGGCACGGACGTTGCCATGGAAAGCGCCGGCGTCACGCTCGTGAAAGGCGACCTGCGCGGGATCGCCCGCGCCTGGCGGTTGAGCCGGCATACGATGGCCAACATCAAACAGAACCTGTTCTTTGCTTTTATTTACAATTTTGCCGGCATTCCGATCGCCGCCGGCGCCCTGTATCCGTTCTTCGGCCTGCTGCTCAGCCCGATGATTGCCGCAGCCGCCATGAGCTTCAGCTCCGTTTCCGTGATCGGCAATGCCCTCAGATTGCGTGGCGTAAAATTGTAAAAAAACACCATTCCACTTTCCGCAAGCGCAAGGAACAAGATAGCCATGCGCGTAATTCTGGAAATTAACTATCAATGATAAGTACCGTATTTTCTATTGAAAAACCGGTCTCAATCTCCTATGCTCAGCAATAAGGTTTCGATTGTTATTCAAAATCTTGCTATTCAATTACTCCTAAATAACTCAAACAACAAAGGGGACTGTATGAAGATCGGTATACCCAGAGAGATCCATGAAGGTGAAAAACGTGTAGCTACAACGCCTGAAGCCGCTGAAAAAATCATTAAAATGGGCTTCGAAGTCAGTGTGGAAAGCGGTGCCGGCGACGGCGCCGATATTTCTGATGAGGCTTATAAAGAAGTTGGTGTCCAAATCGTCAAATCGGCCCAAACGTTATGGAATGACTCTGACATCATCATGAAAGTCAGGCCGCCAGAACGCCATCCTGAACTCGCCATCGATGAAGTTGAACTGCTGCCTGAAGGCGGCCATCTGATCAGCTTCATCTGGCCGGCGCAAAATGAAGACCTGCTGCAGAAACTGGCCGCCAAAAAAGCGACCGTGCTGGCTATGGACAGCGTGCCGCGCATATCCCGGGCGCAGAAACTCGATGCGCTCAGTTCCATGGCCAATATCGCCGGCTACAGGGCCGTCATTGAGGCCGCGCAGCATTTCGGCCGATTCTTTACCGGCCAGATTACCGCCGCCGGCAAAATCCCGCCCGCCAAAGTACTGGTAATCGGCGCCGGCGTTGCAGGCCTTGCCGCCATCGGCGCTGCCAAGGGCATGGGCGCGATTGTCAGGGCTTTCGACACGCGGCCCGAAGTCAAGGAACAAATTGAAAGCATGGATGCCGAGTTCCTGATGCTGGATTTCAAAGAAGAAGGCTCCGGAACCGGCGGTTATGCCAAAACCATGTCCAAGGAGTTCATTGAAGCCGAGATGGCGCTGTTCGCGCGCCAAGCCATGGAAGTCGACATCATCATCACGACCGCCCTGATCCCCGGCAAGCCTGCGCCCGAGCTGATCACGCAAGGCATGGTCGAATCGATGAAGCCGGGCAGCGTCATCGTCGATCTGGCGGCCGAGCAAGGCGGCAACTGCGCCCTGACCGAGAAGGATAAAGTCGTAGTCAGGCACGGCGTCACGATTATCGGCTATACCAATCTGCCCAGCCGTCTGGCCAACCAGTCCAGTCAACTGTACGCCACCAATCTCAGGCATTTATTGACGGAGCTGTGCCCCGAAAAGAACGGGGTGCTCAACGTCAACATGGACGATGAAGTGATACGCGGCGCGACGGTCATCAAGGAAGGCAAGATAACCTGGCCGCCGCCACCGCCCAAATTATCGGTCGCCCCTCCCCCGCAAACAGAAGCCCCCGCCTACCCCGCCGTCCAGGCACAAGAAAAAAAATACGCCATCCCCGATGGCATCAAGCCTTTTATACCGCTGATCATCGGCGGACTTGCCCTGTTTGGCATCGGCGCGGTCGCACCGGCTTCTTTCATGTCGCACTTTACCGTCTTCGTGCTGGCCTGTTTTATCGGCTATCAGGTGATCTGGAATGTGACGCCGGCGCTGCATACGCCACTGATGAGCGTCACCAATGCCATCAGCGGCATCATCGTGATCGGCGCGTTGGTGCAGATTTCGGCGCCGGGAAAAATCGCCATGATTCTGGCCGGTCTGGCCATACTCATCGCATCCATCAATATTGCCGGCGGCTTTTTAGTCACGCGCCGCATGCTTGAAATGTTCAGAAAATAAGGGGAAGAAGATGTCTCAAAGCTTAATTACGATGTCTTATCTGGCCGCCACGATTCTGTTCATTTTGAGTCTGAGCGGCTTAAGCCACCAGGAAACCGCCCGACGCGGCAATTATTACGGCATGATAGGCATGGCCATCGCCATCATCGCTACTGCTTTAACGCTAAGCGGCGCGGTTAACGCCTATGTCGTTTTGATCCTGGCATTGCTGATCGGCGGCGCGATCGGTGCTGTGGCGGCCTTAAAGGTTGAAATGACGCAAATGCCCGAACTGGTCGCCATCATGCACAGCTTGGTCGGCATGGCCGCAGTGCTGGTCGGTTACGCCAACTTCATGGAAACCGGCTCCACGCTTGTGGGTGCCGAGAAAACGATCCATGAACTGGAAATTTACATCGGCATTTTAATCGGCGCCGTTACCTTCTCGGGCTCGGTAATCGCCTTCGGCAAGCTCAGCGGTAAAATCAACGGCAAGCCGGTCCTGATACCGTTGCGGCACTGGCTGAATCTGGGCCTGTTGATTTTCGTCATCGGTTTGGGCCAGGTGTTTCTGGAACAGGCTAAAACTGGCGGCGGCCTCTACCCCTTATTAATCATGACTTTCATCGCGCTGGTATTCGGAATACACATGGTCATGGCCATCGGCGGGGCTGACATGCCTGTCGTTGTATCGATGCTGAACAGCTACTCCGGATGGGCCGCCGCGGCCACGGGATTCATGCTCAGCAACGATTTACTGATCGTGACCGGCGCCCTGGTCGGCAGCAGCGGCGCTATCCTCAGTTACATCATGTGCCGCGCCATGAACCGCAATTTCATCAGCGTCATCGCCGGCGGTTTCGGCACCGGCACGGGCGGCGAGGCGGCGGCCGTTGAAGGCGAGGTCTACCCTATCGATGCCGAGGAAACCGCGCAATTGCTGCTGGCGGCCAAAAACATCATGATCATCCCCGGCTACGGCATGGCGGTGGCGCAGGCCCAGCACACGGTCAATGAAATCACTAAGCTGCTGAGAGAAAAAGGCAAAAAAGTCCGCTTCGGCATCCATCCGGTGGCAGGACGCATGCCCGGGCACATGAACGTATTGCTGGCGGAAGCCAAAGTGCCTTACGACATCGTTTATGAAATGGATGAAATCAACGAGGATTTCCCCAACGTCGACGTCACGATCGTGATCGGCGCCAACGACATCGTCAACCCGTCGGCGCTCGATGACCCAAACAGCCCGATCGCCGGCATGCCGGTGCTGGAATGCTGGAAAGGCGGCGCCACGGTCGCACTCAAGCGCAGCATGGCATCGGGCTATGCCGGCGTCGGCAATCCGTTGTTCGTGCTGGAAAACACACGCATGCTGTTCGGCGATGCCAATGAGACGATGCAGGCTGTGTTGAAGGCATTGCAGGGTTGACCAAAGTAAAGGCTCAAGGAGAAAGCGGTATTGCTTGAGCCTTATTTCCCACCTTCCCGACCGTTATTCTATTCTTAAGCAATGAGCCTGGAATAAATCAGAAAATGGTAGGTGCGAATTCATTCGCACTGCGCGGATATAAATCTACACCTGCACCGGAAATCCTCCGCGTACTTGAAGCAGTTATTTTATGCTCATTCCTAAGCATTCGCCGGACTTGCTGACGGAAAATGCTTTCGGTCGGCTCGACAACTGCTAACCTGTACAAGCCGGCAAAGACGTGTCGCAGCATCGTTACTCTGCGGACAGGTACATTGCGCCAATATCAAATGCTTCCTCGACCGGGCCCAAAAAGCCTCCGGAACGATACATGCACAATTCATAACGCTCATTGCTATACGTATAGAAAGCCAGCCCCCACGCCTCTTCATCGCCGAAATACCGCAGTCGGCAAAGATGAACCGGCGTATTCCTCAAACGATCCATGAACTCCTCACGAGTCTCGCCGGTAATATTTAGCAGTTCGGGGGATGGCTCAGGAGGCTCTACGTAAGCATCGATATAACAGAAAACGCCTCTGTAGCGGATATCCAGGCGCGAGTATCGTCCGCCATACTGCGCCTCGGCATATCGGGTAATTCGCTCGGTGGTTCGGCTGCGGACCGGCGGGGGAATTTTTACACCACCGGCATCAGGTGTATGCATCCAGACTTTTTTAGTGTTCATATGACGCCTTCTCGAAATTAAACGACCTGACATAAAGCCAAGGGCACGCTGCCGACGGATGCTCAGCGGAACCGCCCAACCTGATTCAAAAGCAAACTTTCAAAACTGCATTAAAGCGGCGCATCGCTCGCGATTGATGCGCTTCGTTTCTCAGCGCATCCTGCGGCTCTAACCTTATTCGTTAGACGAAGACAGCAATAGCCTGACTTACTTTCTTGCGAATTTCATATCTAATCCATTCTGGGATTTGAGATTCTCTTACGGGACTTGCATCGACAATGAGAGATGCTGCTTGCACCTCACCGAATAAACGGTGCAGAATCTGTGGTAAATTCAACGACGCAACCCCGTACATAATGATTGGCATGATTTGTAAGGTTCCTTCAAACACAAAGGGGCGATCATCACTATCGCTTCCCGTCCACCTGACTCGAATTTGTGAATCACTGGCGCCGAGAAATTGAAGCTTGGAGTCATAAATTGGGCCATTATCATTGCCCATCCACGCACTCCAGCCTTCCCATTCTCCATCATCAGTGATCGTAAGCCCCTCTGGAATGTTCCAAGGAAGAAAGTAATGATCCGTGGCTTCGATTAATGGTTCGAACAACTCTAGAGATGGTTCAATGCCGCCATCCATGCCTGCATTTTCGTCTGACTCAGTACTGAGATAAATGGCATTGTGAACTCGGAGGTCTGGAAATCGTTCAATTGGATTGGCAAAAGTCCCCATTCCAGAATAACTTGTTTCTATTTTTAGTCTATATATGGCTTTCGTGAAATGCGTATAGGTATCGTCTCCCAACGTAAGGGTTGAGTTTTTAGGCTGCATGGTCTTGATATCCAATTCGTTTATGTTTATGACCTAACGCTAAAATTAGTGCCGCATTCAGCGCCCGCTGGATTTATTCGTTAAACCTTACGCCCCGCAATACATAAACGAATAACAACCGAAATTCCTATTAAAGAAATGAAAATAGTAGCAAACCATGAAGTCCAAATACCGAGGGCGTAAAAGTAGTCAAAAGAGCAAGGGTCTAAACTATCGTTTTTGCAGAACTCACCCATTGCATTGTGCTGTATGCCGACGTAAAGCGGGACAAAAGCGACAAGAAAGGATGCCGCAAATGAACCTAATATAACTGTTTTCATTTCGCACAGCCCTCTTTAGTCCAAGGTCTGGTGATATATAATTTTGCTACACGAGCACCATAATCATTTACCTTTTCCGCGCCTAAGAAATTATAAATAGTGGCAATCTTGGCAATAGTAAGCTGTTCTATCCTCGCCTGAATACGCGCAAGCAGTATTATACCAAATTCTATGTTGTAAAATGGACAACCTAAATTTTCTTTGGTTACACCTAGCTCTCGCCAATATTTATAATGCAGATTCATCGGCAGGATAGTTTTCCGTATTGGGTAGTTTCCATATATATGATTGCCTCAACTAGCCGAGAGTCTACACCATGCTTTTGAGAAAGATGACTATAATGCTGCACCATTTGCCAACCTCACTTGCCTCTTCTATCTCGTAGAAAGGCACGGCACTTACTGCGTTTGGGTTGTCTACAATCTCAAAAATGTTGATGAGTCATCAATACCCCGCAAGCTATGTAACATGCACAAGATAACTCTCTAAGCTGCACAGTGCGAATGAATTCGCACCTACAGTCTGAGTTATTTCATGCTCATCACTATATTGTTATTACAATTCCCTCGTCGCGCTGAATTTGATATCAGGCCAGCGTTCTTCAGTCAGTTGCAGGTTGACCCGGCTAGTAGCCAGATAAACCAGATAACCGCCGCCGTCTTCTGCCAGGTTGTCGAAGGCTTTATTCCTGAATTCCTCCAGTTTGCCGGGTTTGTCCGAGCTGACCCAACGCACCGTCGAAACCGATACGGCGTCGTACACGCACTCGACATTGTATTCGGCCTTCAGGCGGTAGGCAGTGACGTCAAACTGCAGCACGCCCACGGCGCCCAGGATCAGGTCGTTGTTTTTCAGCGGCCTGAACAACTGCGTCGCGCCTTCTTCGGTCAACTGCACGAGGCCTTTTTGCAGGGCCTTGGCTCTGAGCGGATCTTTCAGCACTACGCGGCGGAACAGTTCCGGCGCGAAATAAGGAATGCCGCCGTATTTGAGGACTTCGCCCTGGGTAAAGGTATCGCCGACCTGAATCGTGCCGTGGTTGTGCAAACCAATGATATCGCCCGGATAAGCTTCCTCGACGCTTTTGCGGGTGTCGGCCTGAAACGTGATCGCGTTGGACACCTGAACGTTTTTGCCGATGCGGACATGATTGATCTTCATGCCTTTGTCGAACTTGCCCGAGCAGACGCGCAGGAAGGCCACGCGGTCGCGGTGCGCCGGGTCCATGTTGGCCTGGACCTTGAATACGAAGCCGCTGAATTTGTCTTCTTCGGGCGAAACGGTGCGTTGTATGGCTTCGCGCGATCTGGGCGACGGGGCATATTCGGCGAACGCATCGAGCAGTTCCAGAATGCCGAAGTTGTTGATCGCGGAGCCGAAGAAAACGGGCGTCAGTCTGCCGGCCAGATAGGCATCCAGATCGAACTCATGGCTGGCGCCTTTCACTAGGTCGATTTCATCCCTTAATTCCTGCGCCTGATCGCCTAACAGCTCGTCCAGCTTGGGATTGTCCAGGCCTTTGATGACTTCGGCTTCGGCGATTCTGCCGCCATGCTGCGGGCTGAACAGGTGAATCTCATCCTTGTACAGATGATAAACACCCTTGAAACGCTTGCCCATGCCGATAGGCCAGGTCATGGGCGCGCAATTGATTTTCAGGACGTCCTCGACCTCATCCATCAGTTCGATCGGCTCGCGCCCTTCCCGGTCGAGCTTGTTGATAAAGGTCAGAATAGGCGTCGTACGCAGGCGGCAGACTTCCATCAGGTTGATGGTTCTTTCCTCGACACCCTTGGCGACGTCTATGACCATCAGAGCTGAGTCGACGGCCGTCAGCGTCCGATAGGTGTCTTCGGAGAAGTCTTCATGGCCGGGCGTGTCTAACAGATTGATAATGCAGCCTCTGTGCTCGAACTGCATGACCGAGGTCGTGACCGAGATCCCACGCTCCTTTTCCATCTCCATCCAGTCAGACGTCGCATGGCGTGCGGCTTTGCGCCCCTTTACGGAACCCGCCAGCTGAATGGCGCCGCCGAACAGCAACAGTTTTTCAGTCAGTGTGGTTTTACCTGCGTCAGGGTGGGAAATAATAGCGAACGTGCGCCGACGCCGCAGTTCTGAAAGTAATTCTGACATGCCTTTGATTTAGTGGAATTTGCTAACGAAACCGCCAATTATAACTTATTATTCAAGGTGATGTATTTCCAATATAATGCATCGATCTGATAACAGGAGTTTTTATGACTTTTTTACGGCGTTTTATTTTAATCGGCTCAATGTGCTCTTTGACTGCCTGCTCGAGCATGTATTACGGCGGCCTGGAAAAAATAGGCATCCCTAAACGCGAGGTCATGGTTTATCGGGTGGAAAAAGCCCGCGACACGCAGGAAGAAACCAAGGAGCAATTCAAGTCGGCGCTGGAACAGTTTACCGCCCTGACCAATTTTAAAGGCGGAAATCTCGAAGCGACTTATAACAAACTGAACGGTGAATACGAAGACAGCGTCAGGAAAGCCGAGGAAGTCAGACAACGCATCAGCGACATCGAGGATGTCTCCGATGCCTTATTCCGCGAATGGGAAGATGAACTGAACCAATACAGCAACGTATCGCTGAAGCGCAGCAGTCAGCAAAAGTTGACGGCTACCAAGGCGCACTACAAGCAACTCATTACCGCCATGAAACGCGCCGAAGCAAAAATGGCGCCGGTGTTGAACGTGTTTAAGGATCAGGTGTTATATTTGAAGCACAACCTGAATGCCCAGGCGATCGCATCCTTGAAAGGACAGCTAAGCTTGGTGCAATCTGACGTATCGACCCTGATTGCGGCCATGGAGAAATCGATTCAGGAAGCCAATGCCTTCATTAAGACTGTAGAAAAGCAATAGGCCCCTGTCCCTGCGCGGCTTTATGCCGTGCAGGGATTAATGGCTTTACTTTCGGGTCTGGGTTCGCCAGAAGTTGACTATTTCATCGACATTCAGATCGGTCGGGCCTTCCCGCCAACTGGTGAAATAATCGACGTCATTGCTTTTCGGTTCCGGATTGGGCCGATAAATCTGTACGCGCGTCGGCAACGGCGCCGCCTCGCCCAGCACCAACGCTTCGCCTCTGCCGAGCGAAGTCAGAATATCGGTTAAATCGCCTTCAGCCTCAGGAACAAGCCCTCTGATATAAGCCTGGTCGTCCGGGTTTGTGGTGCGCAGGCAGATAAATGAACTGCATTGCGACAGCATCGTTTCCGACAGTTCAGTGGGCCGCTGGCTGACGACGCCGATCGATACCCCGTATTTACGCCCTTCCTTGGCTATACGTTCCATCATCCTTTTAGTGCCTTCGAACGGGCCGTTCTTTTCTCTCGGAATATAGGCATGCGCTTCCTCGCAGATCAGCGTGATCGGAAAATCGCGCCGGCGCGGATTCCAGTAATTGAATTCATAAGCCAGACGGCCGACCTGGGCAGAAACGGCGGGCCTGACGTCGGTCGGCACGGAACTTAAATCGACGACGGTAATGTTGGCTTTTTTATCGCCAAGGCCAACAAACTGCCGCAGCAAATCGGACATGCTTTCGGAGGTGTTGCGTAATTTCGGTTTCAGCAGGAAATCATAGCGGACGTCGTTGAAACGGCTTTGCATCCGGATCAGGAATTCGTCGAACTGGCCGAACAAGGCGCCCTGCACTTTGCCGAAGTCTTTTCGCTCTTCATTGGCGGCCTTGAATTGCATATACATTTCGGCCAGCGAAAAATAAATCGGCGTATCGATCGAAACCGTCGGCAGGCCGATCCTTCTGGCTTCCTTGCGCTTGAGCTGCTGCAACACTTCGCGCAGGAATGACATTTGCAACGTGGCGCCCTTGTCGTCCCGGTCTATGAACAAATCGACCAGTTCGGCATAGGTCATCATCCAGTACGGCATTTCCATTTCCATGGCATCGACATAGTTGACCAATTCGTTAGGAAACGCCGATTGAATCATACCGTCATTATCTTTCCAGCAATACTCGCCGTGCAGGTCCAGCATGATGATATGGCTTTTGGGCATCGCCTTGATCGTATTTTGAATCAGGCTCGTGACGGTCCATGACTTACCCGAACCCGACTGCCCGACGATGGCGAAATGGCGGCCGAAAAGCGCGCGCGGGTCCAAGCTTAAGTGATAATCTTTATGCGAAGCCAATTGGCCGATAAAAAATCTGTACTCGCGGAATTTCGAGAAAATGGCGTTGATTTCACTCAAGCCCACGGCATAGACTTTCGCACCCGGTGTCGGGTAGTGGCGCACGCCTCGAATGAAGGTTCCGTTATCCTGAATCTCTCCAACCGGAATCAGGGAAATAAACCGATCGGACTTGCGCCTGTCGTTATTGTCGAAACGATCCTGTTCCCACATCTTGAAGACCAGCGCCAGAACACCGATATTGGCCTGCCGGATAACGACATAAGATCCGATATGACCGGCCAATATCTCTTCGTCGCCTACTTTGATGATAGGTGAATCATTTGAATGCTCTTCGGTTATTCTGGCATCCATGCCGTCGCCGCGGACTTCGGATAAATAGCCGATCAGGATATCGGATTGTTGCTCGGACATTGTTATGCTCGTCTATGAAGTAAATATAACAAGCTTAGTCCAGTTTCCGAAAGGCACAAGAGGCAGGGTATCAGCCAGCCTCTCCTATAACCGGCGTATTTCGGCGCCTATCAAAAAAACTACTTTAGAATTAGCGATCCATGGAAAGTGAAAGCCATTTGATTAATGAGCCGCGAAGAACCAACCAGAATACAATCTTCGTACTTTCTGAGTTCTTCGTGGTTTTTCTGTCTTGAATTGATGATTAGCTATTTCTCATCAATCCATTCATAAAGCTCTGTCAAAGCCGGATCACATTTGCAGCAACTGGTGCCGCAGGACGATTCCAGCGACGTTTTGCGCACTCTGCCTTTGCTGACCCATTTGCTCAACATGCCGCGAAGCGCATCGGCATCGGTGCCGAAATGATTGACCAGGTCTATCAGGGCGGCCCGGCGCTGCTGTTGTAAATAGTTTCTTAAATCAGACAGTATCATGATAAGACTCCCGGCTAATTCGTACGTCGCTGTTTCGTCCGACCAGCCACAATCCGATCAGGACAGACGAAAAGGCCAGCATCAGCCCCGCCATCCAGTACAGGGAATACTCCGGATGCCGACTGTAAGTCATGGACTGGTAAAACAGAGTGGCCGTCATATAGGCCATGCCGGTAGTCCAGAGCACGACAAACACAGTCCAGCCCAGATTAGTTTCCCTGTAAATGGCGGCAGTTGCTGCTACGCACGGCGCATACAATAAAATAAACAATAGATAGGCAAAAGCGCCTTCCTGACCGTCAAAACTGCTTTGCATGGCGGCAAAGGTAGCGGTTTTGACTTTCTGTTCATCGGCAGCAGTATCGATATTGTCGACCGTACCGATATTTAACCCCAAAGGATCTAAAAGATTATCGGCTACTGCCCGCAAGTTTTCAGGCACAGTCAAACAGGCAGCGATCAAGGCCTCTTTGAGGTCAAACTCTGGCTTATCAGACGCATCCTGCTCAGTCGCTCCAAGTTGACTGTACAAAGCGTCCAATGTGCCAACCACGGCTTCTTTCGCCAGTACGCCGGTAAAAATGCCGACTGTTGCCGGCCAGTTGTCATTCTCAATGCCCATCGGTTTAAAAGCGGGCGTCAGGCTTCGCCCGATTTCGCTTAACACCGATTTATTACTGTTTTCCTGGCCAAAACTGCCATCCGTACCCCAGGCATTAAGAAAATTGAGCACCAGCACCATCGGTACGATAACTTTGCCGGCATTGAATAAAAAGGATTTGAGCCGGTCCCAGGTGCGGATAAAAACGCCGTTCAGCGTCGGCATATGATAGGTCGGCAGTTCCATGATAAATGGCGCTGACTCGCCTTTAAACAGCGTATGACGCATGATCAGGCCGGTCATTACAGCCACAATGATGCCCAGGAGGTACAAGCCGAAAACCAGATTCTGGCCGCCGACAGGAAAGAAAGCCGCCGCAAACAAGGCGTAGACAGGCAATCTCGCGCCACAGGACATGAACGGATTCATGAGATTGGTCAGGATTCTGTCCCGCTGGTTTTCCAGAGTCCGTGTAGCCATAATCGCCGGCACATTACAGCCGAAACCGACAATCATCGGCACGAAGGATTTGCCCGGCAGCCCGATCATGCGCATGAAGCGGTCCATGACAAAAGCCGCTCTGGCCATGTAGCCGGAATCTTCCAGAGCTGACAGGAACATAAACAGAAAGCCGACGATAGGAATGAAGGTGGTAACGACCTGGATGCCTCCGCCGACACCGTTGGCCAGCATGACGATCAGCCATTCGGGCCAGTTAAGCCCTGCCAGCACCAGATTCAGGCCATCGACCAGCAAAGCGCCCGCGGCCTGATCGAAAAAATCAACAAAAGCGCTGCCGATATTGATCGTAAACATGAACATCGCGTACATGACCAGCAAGAAAATCGGAATGCCTAAAAATCTGTTCAGGACAATGTAGTCGATTTTATCGGTCATGTGCCGGCTGACTTCATGCAGCTTGCAGACCGCCCCCTGAGTCAGCTGGTTAACAAATCCGTAGCGGGCATCGGCGGCAAGAATGTCGATTTCATCGCCGGTCTCGTCCTCCACTCTCCGTTGCAGTTTCGAAACTGTCGGCAATAACTCATTTCCAGCCAGCCTTATAGCCAGCGTATCGTCTTCGAGTAACCGAACTGCCAGCCATCGCCGGTCGCACTGGTGCCGTTCGGCCGCATCGGCCAATAAAGGCGAAAGGTCGTTTATGGCCTGTTCCAATGCAGACGAATAGGTAACTTTTACCGTCGGTATCGGCTTCGCCATGGCCGAACTATTGATGGCGGCTTTTAAAACCTTGATGCCGCTCTTGTTTGAAGCACTTATTGGAATGACTGGGCAGCCCAGCTGTTCGGCAAGAAAATCAACGTCAATTTTAATCCCGCGCTGTTTTACGACGTCCATCATGTTGAGCACCAGAATCATCGGCACTCGCATTTCAATCAGCTGCGATGTTAAATAAAGATTTCTTTCTATACTGGATGCATCGATGATATTGATGATCAAATCTGCTTCCTTGGAAGCAACGTAATCGCGCGCGACTTTTTCATCCAAAGAAACCTGATCATCGGCGGCTTCTAAAGAGTAAGTTCCCGGCAAATCAACCAATTCAATAACTTTGTTATCGAATGTATATTGACCGGTTTTTTTCTCGACTGTAACGCCAGGCCAATTGCCTACGTACTGCTTGGCGCCGGTCAATGCATTGAAGAGCGTGGTCTTGCCGCAATTGGGATTGCCGACCACGCCCACCGTGAAATCGGCACTCATCAGATTTTCTCAATCAACAGAATTGCGGCTTCGTCCTTGCGCAGGGTCAGTGAAAACCCGCGCAGCTTAATTTCAACCGGATCGCCCATGGGTGCAAAACGGGTAATACTAAAATCAGTGCCTGGCGTTAACCCCATGGCCAGCAATCGTTTACGATAGGCTTTGCCTGATGCATCGAAGCCTATTATTTTCCCTGAGTCTCCAACAGCAAGATTTTTTAAGCGTAACCACATAATTGAGCCTTGGGTATTAGGAGTTATTGAAATCTATGAATGGAACAGACTCTAATCAATAATCGTTCTCATTAAGAATGACTATATCATAATAACCTAACACACTCAAAAACTCGTGTTCCATTGCTTGGAATAAATCAATTTTCATTGATTTGCGTAGTGGTCAGATTAAAGGCGAGAGAATAAAAAGAATGGCTTGCGGCCCCGCAAAGACATGCCTGAATTTTAGCAACTTTTTGCTTAAATAAAAGCAAACTGAGACTTCAGCTTAATCAAGAAGCCAGCAACACTATTGGCAAAAAGACCGAGAGTGTGTATCAGCATTGAAGAAATCAAAGAAGGCGGTGAAATTGCACCGAGTATGGGGGAAATTGGAAGAAGAAAAAATCAACGCAATGAAAAAAACATCAGAAAATATACCCTAGCGGTTCTATTACAAATTCCGGCTTGGTTCCTTGCGTTGATGATTATTCAATCAATTATTTTGCATCTTGCGCGCGACTCATCAACTCTATCACGGAGTTCTTTGCCCGGCTTGAAATGCGGTACATATTTTTTTGCCAATGCCACAGAATCACCCGTTTTAGGGTTGCGACCCATGCGCGGCGGGCGTAAATGCAGGGAAAAACTGCCAAAACCTCTAATCTCAATGCGTTCACCGGAAGATAATGCCTGATTCATTTTCTCAATGATGCATTTTACTGCCAGCTCCACATCTTTTTGTGCAAGATGAGGTTGTTGTCTAGCAAGCGCTTCTATCAATTCAGATTTTGTCACATTCTATCCTGTGCAAATAAATAAAATCAAAGGGGGTATGCATGGCTGCATACCCCGGATGGTTTTTATTTTTCCATTTGTTTAAAGATATCACCCAAGGTCGGTGTGCCAGCTTGTTGCTGGGAGTAATCTTTAATAGCGTGCGACTCTTCTTCCTGATCCTTGGCTTTGATGGATAAAGAAATAGTTTTGCTTTTCTTATCCACACCAATGAATTTGGCTTCAATTGCATCGCCTTCTTTCAACAGAGTGCGTGCATCTTCAACGCGGTCACGTTGGATCTCGGAAGCGCGAATGTAGCCTTCAACATGATCCGCCAAGGTAACGACAGCGCCTTTAGCGTCGACTTCTTTGATTGTGCCTGTAACCAGGCTGCCTTTCTCATGAGTCGCCAGGAAGTTCTGGAACGGATCCTGCTCAAGCTGTTTGATACCCAGAGAGATACGCTCGCGCTCGGAATCAACCGCTAAAATGACAGTTTCCAGCTCGTCGCCTTTTTTGAATTCGCGAACCGCGGCTTCGCCGTCATCAGCCCAGGAAATGTCAGACATATGAACCAGACCGTCAATACCGCCTTCCAGGCCGATAAAGATACCGAAATCGGTAATTGATTTGATTTTGCCGCTAATCTTGTCGCCTTTGTTATGAGTCGCAGCGAATTCATCCCAAGGATTGGTTTTGCATTGTTTCATGCCCAAAGAAATACGACGGCGCTCTTCGTCGATTTCCAGTACCATGACTTCAACTTCATCACCCAATTGCACAATCTTGGATGGGTTAACGTTTTTGTTAGTCCAATCCATTTCAGACACGTGCACCAGACCTTCTACGCCTTCTTCGATTTCAACGAAACAGCCGTAATCGGTCAGATTGTTCACTTTACCGAATACGCGAGTGCCGGCTGGGTAACGACGGTTGATGTTTTGCCATGGATCTTCACCCATTTGCTTCATGCCTAATGAAACACGGTTTTTGTCTTTGTCGTATTTCAGCACTTTAACCTGAATTTCCTGGCCGATTTCCACGCACTCGGAAGGATGACGCACACGACGCCATGCCATGTCAGTGATGTGCAACAGACCGTCAATACCGCCCAGATCAATGAATGCGCCGTAATCGGTCAGGTTTTTAACCACACCGGTAACGATCGCGCCTTCTTCCAGCGTTTTCAGCAACTCTTCTCTTTCCGCGCTGTATTCTTTTTCTACAACTGCACGACGTGACAGAACAACGTTGTTACGTTTCTGGTCGATCTTGATAACTTTGAAATCCAGATCACGGTTTTCCAGGAAAGCCGTATCTCTGATTGGGCGCACATCAACCAGTGAACCTGGCAGAAACGCACGCAACGCGCCAACAGCAACGGTGAAACCGCCGCGCACTTTACCGGTGATGCGGCCTGTAACTGTAGCATCTTTTTCAAACGCGGTTTCCAGCTCAGACCAGGCTTTGTTTTTCTTCGCTTTATCTCGGGAAAGAAGTGTAGCGCCTAAACCATCTTCAAATAAATCAAGGGCAACTTCAATCTCGTCCCCGACTTTAACTTCCAGTTCGCCGTCATTGTTCAAAAACTGCCATTTTGGAATGACACCTTCTGATTTGGAATGAGTGCTGACGATGATCATATCGTTTTCGATATCGACCACAGTACCCATTAACATGGCGCCAGGACGCATTTCTGTCTTGGTTAGACTTTCTTCAAATAATTCCGCAAAGCTTTCGCTCATTTTCAATTTTCCCAAGCCTGATCGAGATTCGAACAAGCCTTCTCGTTGTCAAAGTTAAAAGAATGCTGCATAGTCTGCATGCAGCTGTAAAAAAATCCTTAACGGATTAAATTCACTACCTCTTCAATGACCTCATCAATCGTCATATTAGAGGAATCGATATAAAGCGCATCGCTGGCCATGGACAATGGAGCCGTTTTTCGCTCCGTGTCGCGGCGGTCACGCTCTTCTATCTCATTTGTTAAGAGAGCTAGGTTAGCATCAATTCCTTTTTCTATCAACTGTTTATATCGTCTTTGGGCCCTCTCGGCTGCGCTGGCCGTTAAAAATACCTTTATTTCAGCATCGGGAAAAACCACCGTCCCCATATCGCGGCCGTCAGCGACCAGCCCAGGCATCTTCTTGAAATCCTTCTGCTTCTGCAACAGAACGCTGCGCACTTCCGGCAAGACAGCAACGATCGAAGCCGCATTCCCCGTGCTTTCAAGCCCCAATTGCGAGGTAATATCCTCGCCATCAAGCTTTACCACCAGCTCATCATTGCACTCAAACTCTAACGCCATGGATTGCGCCACTTTCACAATCTCAGGCACATCAGTCAGTTCGACCTTCTGTTTCAACACGGCTATCGCCAGTGAGCGATAGATAGAGCCGCTATCGAGATAGTGCCAGCCCAGCCTTTTTGCCACAGCCCGGCTGACCGTGCCTTTGCCCGCTCCGCTAGGCCCATCGATCGTTAAAACCGGTATTGCCATTACATCGCCTCGCAAGCCAAATCAAGCCCCAAATTCTTGGCCAGATCCTTGAATCCCGGAAAAGACGTATTCACATTCTCGCAGTCATGAATGGTAATAGGCGCGTTAGCGCGTAATCCGGCAATTGAAAACGACATCGCGATGCGGTGATCGCCGTGCGAAATCACTTCGCCGCCGCCTATCGGCCCGCCCTGAATGATCATGCCGTCTGCCGTAGGCTGCGCATCGACGCCTAGCGCCTGCAAGCCATCGGCCATCACCTGAATACGGTCCGATTCCTTGACCCGGAGCTCTTCCGCACCGGTCAGGCGCGTCTGCCCTTGCGCACAGGTGGCGGCAATAAACAGCGCTGGGAACTCGTCAATGGCCAGCGGCACCAGCGCTTCAGGTATATCGATGCCTTTCAACGGGCTATAAATCACATGCAGATCGGCTACCGGTTCGCCGCCGACAATGCGCTCGTTGAGCACTTCGATACGCGCACCCATCAGCTTTAGAATATCGATAATCCCGGTACGCGTCGGGTTGATGCCGACATGTTTCAGCAGCAGGTCAGAGCCTGGCGCGATGGAGGCGCCGACCAGGAAAAATGCCGCCGATGAAATATCGCTGGGCACATCGATTTCAGTCGCTGTTAAAAAGCCATTGGAATTAATGCTGACTTTGTTTCCCTGCTGTTTTACAGGATAAGAAAAACCGGCCAGCATGCGCTCGGTATGATCGCGCGTCGGCGCAGGCTCAGTCACACTGGTTTCGCCCTGCGCATACATCCCTGCCAGCAGTAGACACGATTTGACCTGGGCGCTGGCCATCGGCATGACATAATCGATGCCGGTCAATTGCCCGGCCTTGCCGGTAATGTGCAAAGGCGCTGTGCCCTTCTCTGTGGTTTTTATATCGGCGCCCATTGCCGCCAGTGGCTCGGTGACCCGCTTCATAGGCCTGCCGGATAGCGATTTGTCGCCCGTCAGAACTGAGTTGAACGCCTGCCCAGCCAGCAAGCCGCTCAACAAACGCATGGATGTGCCGGAATTGCCCAGGTAAAGTTCTTTCGCGGGCGCTTTCAAGCCATGTTTGCCGACGCCGTGAATTGTCAGTTCACCGTTGACCGGCCCTTCAATCCGTACGCCCATATCGCGAAAAGCCTGCAGCGTTGCCAAAGCGTCTTCCGCTTCAAGGAAACCTTTGACGTGCGTTACGCCCTCAGCCAGCGCCCCCAGCATAATCGAGCGGTGCGAGATGGATTTATCGCCCGGCACGCGCGCCTCGCCCTGCAGTTTCCCGCCCGGCTGAACTTTAAATGTTATTGTTTTCGACATTATTACCTTCAAACTGATCAAGAAAGCGTTGCCGCGCATTTCGGGCATACGTGAAAGTTTCAAAAAGCTGCCGGCGGTCATCGTTTGCCAGCATTTGTTCTATTTTATCCAGTTCACTCTTTAATTGTTGAATTAACGGGATAATTTGTTCCTTATTGGCCGAGCAGATATCCAGCCACATGGTCGGATCACTGGAGGCGATACGGGTAAAATCCCTGAAGCCGCCGGCGGCATACTTGAAGATTTCGCTTTGCTCGTCCTTGCGCCCGAGCATGTCCACTAAAGAATACGCAAGGATATGAGGCAGATGACTGGTCGCCGCCAAGATCGCATCATGATGGTCAACATCCATGATGGATACTAAAGACCCCAGACTTTCCCAAAAACGCTGGATTTTCTGTAACGCATCCGGCCGGGTATTTTCCATCGGCGTGATTATCAGGCGCTTGTTCAGAAACAAATCATCCAAGGCAGCCTCTACGCCGCTTTTCTCCGCCCCGGCAATCGGATGAGCCGGCACCAGATTATCCGGCATGGCGCCGAAAACCTGTTTTGCCGCCTCGATGACGCTGCCCTTGGTGCTGCCTACGTCCGTATAAATGGCGTTTTCCGTCCAGAACGGCTTCAATAAAGCCAATATGCCGGCCATTGAACCAACCGGCGCGGCAATCACCACGCAATCGGCGTTTTCCAGCGCCTGCCCGATATTCAGATAGTAATCATCGATGACCTGCAGCCGTTTTGCCGTCTGCAGATTTTCCAAATCCTGCTCACGCCCATAGCCGACAATCTGCCTGCTTAATCCGCATCGCCTTGCGGCCCGCGCCATCGAGCCGCCGATCAGGCCGACGCCAATAATACAGAGTCGGTCAAACATTGCTCAGCACATCTGTTAATGCATCAAGAAAAATCCGGTTTTCCTCTTCTGTGCCTATGCTGATACGTAAATGGTTGGGCATTTCGTAATTGGCTACGGGCCTGACAATTACGCCTTTTCTCAGCAGGTTTTCATAAACTGGCTGGCCCGGCCGTTTTAAATCAACCGAAACGAAGTTGCCGTGCGAAGGAATCCACTCCAGGCCGAGGGCTTTGAAGCTATCCGTCAACTGCCGCATGCCCTGCGCATTGACGGCAATCGTCCTCTGCAGATGCTCGGCATCGGATAAAGCGGCTTCTGCAGCCGCCAAAGCCAGCATGTTGTTGTTGAAAGGCTGACGGACCCGGTTCAGCATATCGGCAAGCTCTGGACTCGACAGACCGTACCCCACGCGCAATCCGGCCAACCCGTAAGCTTTCGAGAAAGTACGGGTAATCAGCAGGTTGGGATATTTTTTCAGCCAGCTTATCGAATCGACAGGATCTGTGCTGTGGACAAACTCATAATAGGCTTCATCAAGGACGCACAGACAGGTTTCAGGCAAAGCCTTGATGAAACGCTCCAGGCTAGCCTGATCGACCAATGTCCCGGTTGGATTGTTGGGGTTGGCGACAAAAACGAGCCGCGTTTTTTCGGTAACGGCCTGCAGCATGGCGTCCAAGTCATGGCCGTAATTTACGGCCGGCACGACCACAGCCTTGGCGCCGACTGCTTGCGTCACGATCGGATAGACGGCAAAAGCATGCTGCGAGAACACCACTTCCAGTTCCGGCGTTAAAAACGCGCGGGCAACCAGTTCCAGAATTTCATTGGAGCCATTGCCCAGCGTGATCTGAGCGGCTTGGACGTCATATTTGCGGGCCAGCGCCTGTTTTAAGTTGAAACCATTGCCATCGGGATACAGCGCCAATTGCGGCAAAGTAGCCTCAATAGCCTCCAACGCCTTCTTTCCCGGACCCAAGGGATTTTCATTGGAAGCCAGCTTGATAATCCGGCTCAGTCCCAGTTCCCGTTCCAGTTCTTCAATGGGTTTACCGGGCACATAAGGAACAAGTTGTTGCACGCCGGGTACGGCAAGGTTGTAAATACTGTTAGTGTTGTTCATTGGTTTTGCTTAAAAGGCATGCGCCATGTCATAGGAATAAAAAATTAAAGAACGGCTTTAGGATAAGAGCCCAGAATATTGAGCATATGCACATTGCCTTTCAGCAACTCCAGGGCTTGCGCCACATCCTCATCCTCGCAATGGCCTTCAATATCAATAAAAAAGACATAATCCCACAAGCCCTGCCTTGAAGGCCGGGACTCGATATGCATCATGCCGATGCCGAATCTTGCAAAAGGCTCGAGAATTTTATGCAAAGCGCCGGGCTGATTGCCTGTAGAGACCACCAGCGAGGTTTTGTCGTTGCCCGTGGAAGCCGATGTTTGCTGGCCTATGATAATAAAGCGCGTTGTATTGTTGGGTTCATCTTCAATGTTCTTTTCCAGAATATTGAGTCCATACAACTCGGCAGCCACCTGACCGGCAATCGCAGCCGCCTGTATCTTGGTCGACACCAGCCTTGCCGCCTCGGCATTGCTGTTGACTGCAATTCGCTGAGCATGCGGCAAATGCCTGTCCAGCCACTGCCGGCATTGGGCCAGCGATTGCTGATGGGAGAAGACCTCGGTAATATCGGCCAGGCTCTCCACATTCCCCATCAGGTTATGATGCACCCTGATTTCAACTTCGCCGCAGATTTTCAACGGTGATGACAGAAACCGGTCCAGAGTATGACTGATAACGCCTTCGGTAGAATTCTCGACCGGCACGACGCCGAACTGGCAATTGCCGCTTTCGACCGAATTAAAGATTTCGTTAATAGTGGCGGCAGGCACGGTTTTGACGGCATGCCCGAAATGCTTGAAAGCCGCCTGCTGGGTAAATGTGCCCTCTGGCCCTAAAAAAGCCACATCGAGCGGCTTTTCCAGCGCCAGGCATGCCGACATCAATTCCCTGAAGAAGCGCATGGCGGTGTCATCGGACAGAGGCCCTTCATTTAATTCCTTGATGCGCCGTAAAACCAGGGATTCGCGATCAGGCCGGTAAAAAGTGCCGTTCTCGCCTTGAGCAATTTTGGTTTTGGCGACTTCCATCGCACAGCACGCGCGTTGATTGATCAATTGCAGAATCTGCTTATCGATCGCATCGATTTTGTCTCTTAATTCGGAAAGTGGGGTGACTGAGGTCATCAGGGCGGCTCTCGTTTAATGGGTTCTCTCAAATTCTGCCATAAAATCGCACAGCGCCCGCACGCCTGCCTCGGGCATGGCATTATAGATACTGGCGCGCATGCCGCCGACCGAACGATGCCCCTTCAATTCGAACAGCCCGTTCGCTTCGGCTTCGGCAAGAAACGCCTTATCCAGATTCTGGTCAGCCAGAATGAACGGCACATTCATTCTCGAACGACAGGAAGGCTCCACCGGATTCCGGTACAAGGAAGATTGGTCAATAGCCTGATACAACAATTCGGCTTTGGCAATATTGCGCTGCTCGATGGCATCAACGCCGCCCTGCTTCATCAGCCATTTCAGCACCAGCCCGACCAGATACCAGTTATAAGTCGCCGGCGTATTCAGCATGGAATGATTTTTTGCCTGTTCGGCATAACTGAAGACCGGCGGCACTTGTTTGCCGACATCGCCTATCAGGTCGTCCCTGACGATCACGACCGTGACGCCGGAAGGCCCCATGTTTTTCTGAGTCCCGGCATAAATCAAACCGTATCGGCTCAGATCGAATTTGCGCGACAGGATATTGGAGGACATATCCGAAACCAGCGGCAAGCCGTGGCTTTCGGGAATATCGGAAAACTCCACGCCGTGAATGGTTTCGTTAGACGTATAGTGTAAGTAAGCTGCCTGCTCGTCCAGAACCCAGCCTGCGGGATCAGGAATAGTCGTAAAGCTTGACGCCTCCGAGCTCGCGCTGACAACGACTTCGCAATAGTTTTTCGCATCCTGTATGGCTTTTTCCGACCAGGCGCCGGTATTGACATAACAGGCTTTGGTCTTGCCGCGCAGAATATTCTGCGGAATGAACGAAAACTGGGCCGTTGCACCGCCCTGCATGAACAGAACCTTGTAATTGTCGGGAATCGCCAGCAAGGTTCTGAGATCGCTTTCCAGCTCTTCCGCGATGATGGAAAAAAACTTGCCGCGATGGCTCATTTCCATGACGGACATGCCGCTGTCGCGCCATTCCATTAATTCTGCCTGAGCCTGATGCAATACCTGTTCAGGAAGCGCCGATGGACCTGCACTGAAATTATATACTCTGGACATTAGGATTCTTCTCCGGATTCAACTTCATCAAGTGCTCCCGTTTCCGATTCCATCACCTCTTCGTCTTCTTCGCCGGCCAGTCCGCCTTCAATGCGGTCGACTCCGACGACTTTCTCTTTTTTATCCAGACGAATGACTGTGACACCTTGGGTGTTTCTGCCGACGACCGAAATGCCGTCAACCGGTGTACGCACCAGCGTGCCGGCATCGGTAATCAGCATAATTTCATCATGATCGTTGACCAATACAGCCCCGACCACCGCACCGTTGCGCTTCGACGTTTGAATGGCGATCAGGCCCTGGCCGCCGCGTCTGTGGCAGGTGAACTCCTCAAGCCGGGTCCGCTTGCCGAAACCGTTCTCAGTAATGTTCAGCACCGTGCCTTCGGTACCGATAATCAGGGAAATGACTTTCTGCCCTTCCTGCAGCCGGATGCCGCGCACACCGGACGCCGTTCTGCCCATAGAGCGCACATCGGTTTCGTTGAAGCAGACCGCTTTGCCGTCACTGCTGAACAATAGCACGTTTTGCTGACCGTCGGTCACATCCACGCCGACCAGTGCATCGTTTTCCTTCAATTCAATCGCGATCTTGCCGCTGGTACGCTGACGCTCGAATTCCATTAGCGGCGTCTTTTTGACTGTGCCGCTGGCTGTCGCCATAAAGATGAATTTATTGGCGGAAAATTCCCGGATCGGCAACATCGCATTGATTTTTTCGCCCTGCTCCAGCGGCAATAAATTCACAAACGGCTTGCCGCGCGAGGCGCGGCTGGCTACCGGCAACTGGTAGACTTTAAGCCAGTAGACCTTGCCTGACGAGGAGAAGCACAAAATCGTGTCGTGCGTATTGGCAACGATCAGCTTATCTATAAAATCGGTTTCCTTGGTTGCCGTTGCCGATTTACCGCGGCCGCCGCGCCGCTGGGCCTTGTAATCGCTCAACGGCTGAGCCTTGACATAGCCTTCGTGCGACATGGTCACAACCATGTCTTCCTCGGTAATCAGATCTTCATCGGACAGATCCAGCTGCGTTTGAATGATTTCAGTGCGCCGCTCGTCCGCATATTGCTCCTTGATGGCGACCAGTTCTTCCCTGATGACTTCCATCAACCGCGCATCGTTGCCGAGGATCGCCAGGTATTCGTCAATCTGTTCCAGCAACTGTTTGTATTCATTGACGATCTTGTCCTGCTCAAGCCCCGTCAAGCGATGCAGGCGCAAGTCGAGAATAGCTTGAGCCTGTGCTTCGGAAAGCCGGTAAGCGCCATTGACCAGGCCAAATTCGGGAAGCAGATCCTCGGGCCGTGAACGGTCGGCATCGGCCCGCTCGAGCAATGATGAAACCAATCCTGCATTCCAGGTTCTGGCCAACAGCCCTTCTTTGGCTACTGCCGGGTTGCTGGCTGCCTTGATCAGATCGATCATCTCATCGATATTGGCCAAAGCGACAGCCAGACCTTCCAAAATATGCGCGCGCTCGCGTGCTTTGCGCAGATTGTAAATCGTTCTGCGCGTGACGATTTCGCGGCGGTGATCAATGAAAGCATTGAGCACCTCTTTCAGATTCAGGCAGTGCGGGCGGCCGTCCAGCAACGCCACCATGTTGATGCCGAAAACGGTCTGGAACTGCGTCTGTTTGTAGAGATTGTTCAGGATGACTTCCGGCACTTCGCCGCGGCGCAGCTCGATCACCATGCGCATGCCGTCCTTGTCGGACTCATCACGCAGGCCGGAGATGCCTTCGAGCTTGCCGTCCTTGACCAGTTCGGCGATTTTCTCCAGCAAACGCGCCTTGTTGACCTGATAAGGCAACTCAGTCGCGATAATCGCCTGCCGGCTGCTGTCGCCTATGTCTTCGAAATGGCAACGCGCGCGCAGATAGATTTTGCCGCGTCCGGTCGTATAAGCGCTGTAGATGCCGGAAGCGCCGTTAATGATGCCCGCAGTAGGGAAATCAGGCCCTGGGACATGCTGCATCAATTCGTGGATCGTGGTTTCAGGCTGATCGATCAAGGCCAGACAGGCGCTGATCACTTCGGCCAGATTATGCGGTGGGATATTCGTCGCCATGCCGACGGCAATACCGGATGAACCGTTAACTAACAATGTCGGAATACGCGTCGGCAGTACAGTAGGCTCGGATTCGGATTCGTCATAGTTGGGCGCAAAATCGACGGTTTCCTTATCGAGGTCGGCCAGCAGCTCATGGGCAATTTTCGACATGCGCACTTCGGTATACCGCATCGCGGCGGGTGAATCGCCATCGACGGAACCGAAGTTGCCCTGCCCGTCGATTAACATATAGCGTAAGGAAAAAGGCTGCGCCATGCGGACGATGGTGTCATATACGGCCGTATCGCCGTGCGGGTGATATTTACCGATGACGTCCCCGACCACACGCGCTGATTTTTTATAAGGCTTGTTCCAATCGTTGCCCAGTTCGCTCATCGCATATAAAACACGACGGTGAACCGGCTTAAGGCCGTCTCTGGCATCTGGAAGGGCTCGACCTATAATCACGCTCATCGCGTAATCAAGGTACGACTGTTTCATCTCGTCTTCGAGATTTACCGGGATAATTTCTTTAGCGAAGTCTGACATTGATCCGTATATATACGTAAATGCCGCGCACGGCGCGGGCATGATTTTCCTTCATAAAGCAACCGCGCCGCGTTCAAAATTCCTTTTAGCCAGCACCGGTTACATGAGATTAATAACCGGTCGATTATAACAAATTATCGCTGTAGAGTCGAAGTGTTGCGGCTATTAGCAGGGCAAGCGCATATAAATCTCAAGAAGAAAAAATGACCTGCTCCCTAAATTGATCATTTAATGCCGCTCGAAACCGCTTGCGTTTGATACTCAATTGGGAGGGTTCATTTTTCAA
>NZ_JAZHOC010000056.1:0-57889 GCF_036553575.1 Methylobacter sp. Wu1
GGTTCTCGCACCCGAGGGCGAGTTACTTTCTTTTGCGCGGCCAAAAGAAAGTAACCAAAGAAAAGGCCGCCCGGTTGCCGCTTGCTTCCTGCGCTCCTCGCTTTCGCCGAGGGTTGCCAAAAGGGACTCCTGTCCCTTTGGCAACGCGCTTCATCCATGAAACGCCCCTGCGGGCTGTTCTCGCCGAAAACTGCGGTGCTCGGCGCGGCAAACGGGAAAGGGTGCCTATCGTAACATCAGTTTATGACTTAAACCTGCTGGCTAAAGGCGACTAAAGTCGCCCCCACACGCATCAGAAAAAATGAAACTTTTGGTTCAGCGCATAGGCCAGAGCCAAAATAATTATTTCCACAAAAATGAGCCCCCAGAAATAAAGTCCGAAAAGCACCATTTTTACTTGTATCTGCGGCTGTTCGGTGTGCCGTCTGACGAAAAGTACCCCGCCGATGACGGCAATAATTACCATGACCGCGCCAATAATTGCAATATTCATCGTCAATCCCTGACCGGAGGCGGTGCCAGAACCACTCTCGAGCCGTTGGACTCGGCCGGACTGACAACGCCCGCCGCTTCCATCTCTTCGATCATGGAGGCGGCACGGTTGTAACCGACCTTGAAACGCCGCTGCACACTGGAGATTGAAGCCTTTCGTGATTCGGTGACAAACTGCACGGCCTCGTCATACAGCGGATCGCCTTCTCCGCCGCCACCATTGCCGCCACCGCCCATGCTGAAGCCGTCGCTGGAATCGGATGATTCGCGCGTAATTTCATCAAGGTAATTTGCCGGGGCCGTTTTCTTCAGAAACTCGACAACCCGGTGAACTTCATGGTCATCGACAAACGCGCCATGAGCGCGAACCGGAATGCTGGTGCCGGATGGCAAAAACAGCATATCGCCGTTGCCCAACAGCGCTTCAGCGCCGCCCTGATCGAGAATCGTGCGCGAGTCGATCCTTGAAGAAACCTGGAACGAAATCCGCGTCGGCACGTTGGCCTTGATCAGACCGGTTAGTACGTCAACCGACGGGCGCTGGGTCGCCAGAATCAAATGGATGCCGGCCGCCCTGGCTTTCTGGGCCAGACGTGCGATCAACTCTTCGACCTTCTTGCCGACGATCATCATCATATCGGCCAACTCGTCGATGACGATAACGATGCTCGGCAATGTCGTCAGAATCGGAAATTCTTCACCTTCTTCAAGCTCCCTGACCAACTGGAACATCGGGTCCCTGATCGTCTCGCCCCTGGCTTCGGCATCCGTAATCAACTGGTTGAAGCCGGCCAGGTTTCTGACGCCCATCTTGGACATCAGCTTGTAGCGACGCTCCATTTCGGCGACAGCCCAGCGCAAGGCATTGCTGGCTTCTTTCATGTCGGTCACGACCGGCGTCAGCAGATGGGGAATGCCCTCATAAACCGATAATTCCAGCATTTTGGGGTCGATCATGATCATGCGTACCTGCTCCGGCGTCGATTTATAGAGCAAACTGAGAATCATGGTGTTGATAGCGACCGATTTTCCCGAGCCCGTCGTACCGGCCACCAGGGCATGCGGCATTTTGCCGAGATCGGCGACGACGGGCGCGCCGGAAATATCCTTGCCCATCGCCAGCGTCAGCTGTGATTTCGATTTCTCAAAATTCTTTGAGGCCAGCAGTTCGCGCAAAGTCACCATTTCGCGTTCGCGATTCGGAATCTCGAGGCCGATAACCGATTTGCCCGGAATCACTTCGACAATACGCACACTGGTCACCGATAAGGCGCGCGCCAGATCCTTGGACAGGCCGCTGATGCGGCTGACTTTAACGCCGGCGGCCGGCTGCAATTCAAAGCGCGTGATCACGGGGCCCGGCAGTACGCCCACGACTTCCACGACAACATTAAAATCCTCAAGAATGCTCTCGACCAGTCGGGACATTTCTTCCAGATCGCTTTCGGAATACCCTTTAACATGGGTATCACGTTCATCCAGCAGCGTCAAAGGCGGTAATACGCCCTCGCCCGCAATTGAAAAATCGGTATTCTGTTGTTTTTTGGCTTTGCTTATTTTTTCAACTTTTTCAAAGATGGCGATTTCTGCCTTTTCAAGAATGGGCACCGTCTTTCCTGCCGCCTTTTCAATAACGGGTACCGCTTCGATTGCAGGCAGCATTTTCGGCTTGGGCTTTTTCCTGACTTCGGGTTTCTCGGCGGAAAACTCAGGCGCCTGAACCCGGACAGAAGGCTTGACAGATATCTCAATCCGGTTGAGGGGGCTCATCTGCCAGAGACTCATGATTTTAGCCCCTAAAAAACGGCAGAGGATAACTGTGGATTTACCGATCAAATCAAGCAACGTAATCCAGGATAGTCCTGTAAACAGCGTAACGCCGGCCAATAACACGACCAATAGAAACAAAGTCGCTCCTGAATTGCCGAATATTATCAGCAAGGCGTCTCCGGTTTCCTGGCCTAAAATGCCTCCTGTGCTGCCCGGCAATTCAATCTTGACCCTTAACAAATGCAAATAAAATAAGGCCGCTCCGGAGACAATGGTGGCGATGAGACCTGACCAGCGCAGGGCTGTAATAACTTTGCCGCCTGTTGGCCTGCCCTGTCTGTAGATCAGATAACCATACCAGGAGATCATGGCTGGAAACAGGTAGGCCGTTAAACCAAAAATGCTGAGAGTAAAATCAGAAAGCCAGGCCCCGACGACACCGCAGGCGTTGGTAACTGTCTGTGCCGCGCCGCTATGCGACCAGCCGGCATCTTCATTGCTGAAAGTGATCAGCGAAATGAGTAGGAATAATGCGCCAGCTGAAAAACTCAGTAGAGCGACCTCGCGCAAACCCCGAAAAGTTTTTTCTTCCATCACAGCAGCCATGTCATAACTCGTCAGATAATAATTCCAATAAAACATTATTATAGGCGAATGATCACATATTTTACATTAGAAGTATACTCAATAACCGCCCGCCTGCTTTCTCTCTAAATGCTAGAGAATAAAGTTTACGAAATAGTATTTCGCCTTCATAATTTCTTGAAGATTTATCTATATTTGTCCTTTGGAGGATTTTTGATGAGCGACGTCAAACACTGTCGTCTTTTGATTCTTGGCTCCGGCCCTGCCGGGTATACGGCTGCCATCTATGCTGCGCGCGCCAACCTGAATCCGGTTATCATCACTGGCATGCAACAAGGCGGCCAGTTAACCACTACCACAGAAGTTGATAACTGGCCCGGCGATGCTGAAGGCCTGCAAGGCCCAGCTTTGATGGAGAGAATGCTTAAGCATGCAGAGCGATTCAATACCGAGATTATTTTTGACCATATCCATACGGCCGACTTGTCAGCCCGCCCTTTCAAACTGACCGGCGATGCCGGCAGATATACCTGCGATGCGCTGATAATCGCTACCGGCGCCTCAGCGCGTTATTTGGGGCTGGAATCGGAAGAAGCCTTTAAAGGCAAAGGTGTTTCGGCCTGCGCGACCTGTGACGGATTCTTCTACAGAAATAAACCGGTCGCGGTTATCGGCGGCGGCAATACTGCCGTTGAAGAGGCGTTGTATTTAGCGAATATCGCTTCGAAAGTCACCGTCATCCACCGCCGCGACAAGTTCCGTTCCGAAAAAATCCTGTCCAGCAAATTGCTTGAAAAAGCCGAAAACGGCAATGTAGCCATCGAGTGGAACCATACGCTGGATGAAGTTTTGGGCGACGATATGGGTGTTACCGGCGTCAGAATCAAAAATACCCACAACGGCTCAACCAAAGATCTGGATGTGCACGGCGTTTTCATCGCGATCGGCCATACGCCCAATACGAGCATTTTCGAGGGTCAACTTGACATGGAGAATGGCTACATTAAAGTGAAAAGCGGCATTCATGGCAATGCCACGGCCACAAGTGTCGAAGGCGTATTTGCGGCGGGTGACGTAATGGATTCCGTTTATAAACAGGCAATCACTTCAGCCGGAACGGGCTGCATGGCCGCTCTCGATGCAGAAAAATTCCTGGATGAACTAGCATAGGAGATATGCAAAAACGCGAAGGCACCAGGCGAAAATTCCCGCCTGGCGCCTTCTGTCCGCATTATGCAACTGACAATTCTAGATCCGAATAATCCATATGAAGACTTCCCGTCATTGAGTCAAGCACTACGGGATCCCGACGGTTTGCTTGCGGTAGGCGGCTGCCTGTCAAAAACACGACTGCTCAAAGCTTATCGAAACGGAATCTTTCCCTGGTATAACCCTGAAGATCCTATACTCTGGTGGTCGCCAGACCCTCGACTGGTCTTGTTCCCGGACAAGCTGATCGTTTCCCGCAGCTTGCGCAAGACTTTGCGGCAAAACAAGTTCTCGGTAACTTTCGACCTGGCTTTTGATAAAGTCATCAATGCCTGCGCGGCGCTCCGGAAAGACAGTTCGGGCACCTGGATAACGGATGAAATAACCGAGGCTTACAGCGAACTGCACCGGCTCGGCTTTGCTCACTCTGTAGAGGCCTGGTTTAATGGCTCGCTGGTCGGCGGATTATATGGCGTTGCCCTGGGTCAGGTTTTTTTTGGCGAATCCATGTTTCATACCATGACTGATGCCTCCAAGATAGCTTTTGTCAGCCTGGTCGAACAACTTAAATTATGGGATTATCAGCTAATAGACTGCCAGGTTCATACCCGCCACCTGGAAAGCCTGGGTGCCCAGGAAATTGACCGAGCTTATTTTGTAGAGTTGCTTAATCAATATTGCGATACTGCCGCCAATAAATCCGCCTGGAAACTTTGATGACAACAATTTCTATCCCGCTATTTCTGACTCAGGAATATGACTGCAGTTATCTGGATGGGGAGCAGGCGCAGTCCGCGTTCGTGCACCCGACATTTCAATTGACTACGCCTATCTATTCATTACTGATAGAGCAAGGCTTTCGCCGTAGCGGCGATCAGGTCTATGTTCCAAAATGCCTTCAATGCTCTGCCTGTATCCCGGCAAGGCTGGCGGTCAACCAATTCAGGGCCAACAGGGCCCAGAAGCGCTGCCTGAAAAAGAACAGCCAGACCCAAGTTACGGTTAAACCGCCTGTTTTTGAACAACAGCATTACGATATGTATATGCACTATCAGAAAATGAGACACGATGATAGCTCCATGGCGCATTCCAGTCCCGATGAGTATCTCAGTTTTCTGAGCAGTTCGTGGTGCGATACTCGTTTCGTGGAATTTTCGATCAATGACCGGCTGGCTGGCATAGCGGTAGTTGATTACCTTGATAATGCCTTATCGGCTGTTTATACATTTTTTGATCCCGAACTTTCAAGTTACAGCCTCGGCGTTTACGCCGTGTTATGGCAGATCGAGCAGGCCAGACGCCAACAGCGGGAATATTTATACCTGGGCTTCTGGATAAAAGACTGTAAAAAAATGTCTTACAAGAGTGAATATCAGCCTTTACAGTTATTTAGTAAAAATTGTTGGACTGAATTATCCCTTTAGACAAATAAAGCCTCATTTCGATATACACGTTTGTTGTTAAAAACAAGCTTATGTTATCATTGGCGGCTTTATATTACCTGGACCAAAACAAATGGCAAAAGAAGATCAAATCGAAATGGAAGGCAAGGTGATTGACACCCTTCCGAATACCATGTTCCGCGTTGAACTCGAAAACGGTCACATTGTGACAGCGCATATTTCCGGAAAAATGCGCAAACATTACATCCGCATCCTCACCGGAGATAAAGTCAAGGTTGAAATGACGCCTTATGACTTAACCAAAGGCCGCATCACATTCCGCATGCGCTAATCCCATTGTTCATGGGACAGCGCATGCTTCCTGATTTATTAGCTGTTTTCCGGCACGCTTAGCTCTCTGCTTTCTATAGCAAAGGCAAGCTCATTGTTTTCCACGTAAATCCGCACATCGCCTCCGTGCGCCAACTTGCCGAATAGCAAATCATTAGCAAGAGGTTTCTTGATTTTTTCCTGAATCAAGCGCGCCATAGGTCTCGCTCCCATTTTGGGATCACAGCCGTTTTCAGCTAGCCACAACCGGGCATCGGGCTCCAGCGTCAGCGTTACATGCTTTTCTGCAAGCAAGGCTTCGAGTTCAAAGATGAACTTATCGACCACATGCCCGACAACTGAGATATCCAGCGGCTTAAACTGGATGATGGCGTCCAGGCGGTTGCGGAACTCAGGCGAGAAGCCTTTTTCGATCACTTTCAAGCTGTCGCTGGCATGATCCTGCTGGGTGAAGCCAATGGAGGCGCGACTGCCCTCTTCCGCTCCGGCATTCGTAGTCATCACCAGGATGATGTTGCGAAAATCGGCTTTGCGTCCGTTATTATCGGTTAATGAACCGTGATCCATGACTTGCAGTAGCAGATTGAACACGTCCGGATGGGCTTTTTCCAGCTCATCAAGCAGCAATACGGCATGCGGATGCTTGGTCACCTGCTCGGTCAGCAAACCGCCCTGATCGAAGCCCACATAACCAGGAGGCGCACCGATCAGTCTGGAAACCGTATGACGTTCCATGTACTCGGACATATCGAAGCGGATCAGCTCGACGCCCAGCACTTTGGCCAGTTGCCGCGTCACTTCGGTTTTACCTACGCCCGTAGGCCCTGCAAACAGGAAAGCGCCAATGGTTTTTTGCGATTCACGCAAACCGGCGCGAGATAATTTTATCGCCGAAGCCAATGCCGAGATTGCCTCGTCCTGGCCGAAAACCAGCATTTTCAGGTTTTTCTCCAGATTTGCCAGCTTATCAATATCGCTGGAAGAAACGGATTTCGCAGGAACTCTGGCTATTTTTGAAACAATCTCTTCAATTTCAGCGACATCAATAACCTCTTTGCGATCAGCCTCGGTCATCATACGCTGTCTTGCACCCGCTTCATCAATGACATCGATGGCTTTATCGGGCAGATGCCGGTCCGTGATGTAACGGTCCGACAACTCCGCAGCCAGACGCAAGGCCTCAGCGGAATATTTCACCTCGTGATGATCCTCAAAGCGGGATTTAAGTCCCTTTAAAATGAGAATAGTATCCTCAACGGAAGGCTCGGCGATATCGACTTTCTGGAATCTGCGCGCCAGCGCATGATCTTTTTCAAAAATGCCCCGGTATTCTTGATAAGTGGTAGATCCGATACAGCGCAACTGGCCGGAAGCCAGCACCGGCTTAATCAGATTGGAAGCATCCATGACGCCGCCCGAAGCAGATCCTGCCCCAATAATGGTATGAATCTCGTCAATGAACAAAATCGAATCAGGCTCTTTCTTTAACTGACTGACCAAAGCTTTGAGGCGTTTTTCAAAATCGCCCCTGTATTTGGTGCCGGCAACCAGAGCCCCCAAATCCAGCGCATAAATGGTACTGTTCAGCAGAACTTCAGGGACATTCTCCTCGACAATTCTTTTCGCGAGGCCTTCCGCGATGGCCGTTTTACCAACACCCGCCTCGCCTACCAGTAAAGGATTATTTTTACGACGGCGGCAGAGTATCTGAATGGTTCTTTCAACCTCAAGCTCTCGTCCGATCAGCGGGTCTATCCGGCCTCTCAGAGCCTCTTCATTGAGATTGACGGCATATTTGTCCAGCGGACTGCCTGAAGCGTCAGGATCAGAACTGCCAACCTCCGATGTCCGCTCATCGGGAGAATCTTTCTCCTGATCCACTTTTGAAATGCCGTGAGCCAGATAATTGACCACATCCAGGCGGGATATGTCCTGTTTGTTCAGCAGATAAACCGCATGAGAATCCTGTTCGCTGAACAGGGCTACAAACAAATTGGCTCCGGAAACTTCTTTCTTATCCGATGCCTGCACATGAAAAACCGCGCGCTGCAGGACTCGTTGAAACCCCAAAGTAGGCTGAGTTTCCCGCTGCACACCTTCCGGAATCAACGACATGGTCTCATCAATGAATTGGGTCAACTGCGCGCGCAGCAACTTGATATCACATCCACATGCTCTCAGAATAGGTTCTGCGGAAGCGTTATCGAGTAGCACCAGCAGCAAATGCTCAACCGTGATAAATTCATGTCGCTTTTCATGCGCAGTTTTAAAAGCATGATTCAATGTAATTTCAAGTTCTTTACTTAACATAATTTATCTCTCCAACCTATGCTTCTTCCATTGAACACAATAATGGATGATGATGTTCACGTGAATATTCGTTGACTATATACACCTTGGTTTCAGCAACATCTTTAGAATACGTGCCACACACACCTACACCCTGCGTATGCACTTGCAACATCACCTGCGTCGCTTTTTCTTCAGACATAGCAAAAAAATCCATTAGAATCTCAATTACAAAGTCCATCGGTGTAAAATCGTCATTTAACAGGATAACTTTGTATAAAGGTGGCCGTTTTAACTTAGGCTTGGCTTCCTGAACAACCAAACCGTCATCGTTATCTTTAGATGGATCAAAATCAGACATATCAACGAAAATAATAAAAGTATTTTAAGAGCTTAACCATAGTGCCAATATCAGTAAATTTCAACTCTAAACATAACAAAATACACCCGTTCTTTTCGACTAGCGAAAAGTTTATTCTCACACATTAACCGGTATCTCCGGGAAACGCTTGCGACACCCGTTTGACTTATTTCATCAGTAGAGTTCAAAAATCTTTACAAACATAATATAGCCAAATCAAGTAAAATAGCATTTTTTACAGCTGGAATTCATCAATGGTTTGGAAACCACACGTCACAGTCGCTGCCGTGATTGAACAGAACAATCGTTTTTTAATTGTTGAAGAAGAAACCTCCAATGGCATTCAATTCAATCAGCCTGCGGGCCATCTTGAAAAGGGAGAGAATTTGATCGCGGCCGTCAAACGTGAAGTTCATGAAGAAACTGCCTGGTTTTTTGAGCCCGAACACATCGTAGCGATTCAACTTTGGCGAAAGAACCCGGAATTTCCGAGTTTCATCAGAATCTGCTTTTCAGGACTATGCCATTCGCACAATCCGAACCAGAAACTGGATGACGGCATTATTGGCACCCATTGGCTGACCCGCGACGAAATAGCCTCCAGAGAGCATCGTTTGCGCAGCCCTTTGGTGCTTATCAGCGTGGATGAATACCTGAGCGGGCAGCGTCACTCCTTATCATTACTACAATCATTTCTCGATCTTGATCATGCGTAAAAACATAATCGTCGGCATGTCCGGCGGTGTCGATTCATCCGTAACAGCGTTACAACTTCTGGAACAAGGCCATCAGGTAACCGGTTTATTCATGAAAAACTGGGAAGAAGATGACGGCACCGAATACTGCACAGCCATGCAGGACCTCGCTGACGCGCAACAGGTCTGCGACAAGCTGGGCATTGAATTAAAAACCATCAATTTTGCCGCCGAATACTGGGATGAAGTGTTTGAAGTCTTTCTGTCCGAATTCCAGGCAGGCCGCACACCCAACCCGGATATCCTCTGCAACAAGCACGTCAAGTTTAAAGCCTTCCTGAATTATGCGATCGAGGATCTGGGCGCCGAATACATTGCCACGGGACACTATGCCCGCGTCAGCGAAAAAAACGGCGAATACTTTCTTTTGAAAGGACTCGATCCCGGCAAAGAGCAAAGTTATTTTCTTTATACGCTGGGGCAAAAACAGCTGTCGCGCACCTTGTTTCCGATCGGTCATCTGCACAAAACCGAAATCCGGGCCATGGCCAAAAAGGCCGGTTTCGCCAATCACAAGAAAAAAGACAGCACCGGCATTTGCTTCATTGGCGAACGCAAATTCAAGGAGTTCCTGCAACGGTATTTGCCGACCCAGCCCGGCGAAATGCGCACGCCGGAAGGCCAATATATCGGCCGGCACCAGGGCTTGATGTATTACACACTCGGGCAGCGCCAGGGCCTTGGCATAGGCGGCGTTAAAGATGCGCCGGACGAGCCGTGGTATGTTCTCGAAAAAGACCTCGAAAACAATGTCCTTGTCGTTGGCCAGGGTCACGATCATCCATTGATGCTGCACAATGTGCTGGAAGCCAGCCAATTGGACTGGTGCAGCAACAAGCCATTGACCCAGCCGATACGCTGCAGCGCCAAAACGCGCTACCGGCAGCCGGACCAGCCTTGCCGCCTGGAGCCTATCGGCAACGACCGCTGCAAGGCGGTTTTCGATCAGCCTCAGCGAGCCATTACGCCAGGCCAGTCCGTCGTTTTTTATGACGGGGAAATCTGCCTCGGCGGCGGCATTATTGAATCCAAAGCCAATGAATAATATCTAAAGTTTATTCAGTGCGAAGCCCTGCTGCCGCCAAGCATCGGCATGGCTTCGTCGTGACCAAAATATCAAAAACATTCGGACAAACTCATGACTAATTTTGCTCTTACCGCTATTTCTCCCATTGACGGCCGCTATGCCGATAAAGTGCAAGAATTAAGGCCTATTTTCAGCGAATACGGCCTGATCCGTTTTCGCGTGCAGGTTGAAGTGCGCTGGCTGCAGGCGCTGGCCTCTCATCCGCAGATCACCGAAGTCAGCCCGCTGAGCGATTCCGCCAACCAATTACTGAACAGCATCGTCGACAACTTTTCGGAAGCCGATGCGCAGCGCGTTAAAGACATCGAGAAAACCACCAATCATGATGTCAAAGCGGTTGAGTACTTGCTGAAAGAAAAAATAGCCGGCCACGCTGAGTTGGAAAAAGTCAGTGAGTTCATTCATTTTGCCTGTACTTCAGAAGACATCAACAACCTGTCTTACGCACTGATGCTGAAAGAAGGCCGTGCAGTCATCGCCAAGCAAATCACTGACTGCATTAATGCGATCAAGGCTATCGCTGTGGAAACGGCCGGCCAGCCCATGCTGTCGCGCACGCACGGCCAATCCGCCACCCCGACCACGACCGGCAAGGAATTCGCCAACGTGGCCGCGCGCATGCTGCGCCAGAAAGAGCAACTGGAAGACGTCGCCTTATTAGGCAAAATCAACGGCGCCGTCGGCAACTACAATGCCCATGCCGTGGCTTATCCCGATGTGGATTGGGCCGAGTTTTCCAAGAACTTCGTCGAATCCTTAGGGCTGCAATGGAATCCTTATACGATCCAGATCGAGCCGCATGATTATATTGCCGAATTTTTCCACGCGCTGTCGCGTTTCAATACGATTTTGCTCGACTTCGACCGTGATGTATGGGGTTATATTTCGTTGGGTTATTTCCGCCAAAGAACGATTGCCGGCGAAATCGGCTCATCGACAATGCCCCACAAAGTCAACCCGATCGATTTTGAAAATTCGGAAGGCAATTTAGGCATTGCCAATGCCCTGTTTTCATTTTTGGCCGAAAAGTTGCCGGTTTCCCGCTGGCAGCGCGATTTGACCGACTCAACCGTGCTCAGAAATATCGGCGTCGGCATCGCTCACACCAGCATCGCCATACAGGCCAGCTTGAAAGGCATCTCCAAGTTGCAGATCAATGCCGAAGCCATTGAAGCCGATCTGAATGCCAACTGGGAGGTGCTGGCCGAGCCGATTCAAACCGTCATGCGTCGTTACGGCATTGAAAAACCTTATGAAAAATTAAAAGAGCTGACCCGCGGCCAGCGCATTACGCCAGAGCAGCTTCGGACCTTCATTGAAAGCCTGGACATACCGGCTGAAGCCAAGACAGCGTTGCTGGAATTAACGCCCCGCAATTACACCGGCTATGCTGAAAAACTGGCCAGAAACATTTAATGATCAATTTTGTGAGACGGCTCACAGCATGATTCAATAATTTTCGAGATAATCGAACGCGATTGTCACACAGGTTAACTTTCTCCCTTGTTAGGCTAACTCGACAATCAGACTTCCTGGCTGTGTCGCCGCTCCTGGCACAGCCCTCTTTTTATTCCCGGCAAGACAACCACGGCTTTCCCGCATTAAAATAGCACGCAGTTATTACTCATACTGGCCTGCCGTGCTCAATATCATCTGGATTTTCTTTTTCGTCGCTGCTTTTTTCACGGCGCTGTTTAAACTGCTGTTCCTGGGAGATCAACAGGTTTTTGCACAAATCATGACCGCGATGTTCAGTTTGTCCAAATCGGCATTTGAAATTTCAATAGGCCTTACCGGCATCCTGGCCTTATGGCTGGGCATTATGCGCATCGGCGAACGCAGCGGGTTCATCCAGTTAATGACGCAAGGACTGACGCCGCTATTCAGCCGTTTGATGCCGGACATCCCCAAAGACCATCCTGCGCTGGGCGCCATCGTCATGAATATCTCGGCCAATGCCCTGGGGCTGGATAACGCCGCCACGCCGATGGGCATCAAAGCTATGAAGGAACTGCAAACGCTGAACCCGCATCCTGACACGGCCAGCAATGCGCAAATACTGTTTCTGGTTATCAATACCGCAGGGGTCACGCTGTTTCCGGTCACGATTTTCACTTATCGCGCGCAGCTGGGCGCCGTTAATCCGACCGATGTCTTCATCCCCATTTTATTAGCGACTTATATGTCGACCCTGGGCGGCCTCCTTGCCGTGGCATTCGTGCAGAAAATCAATCTGCTCGATAAAGTCGTCATGGCTTACCTGGGCGGCTTTACCTTGCTTGTAGCCGGCATTATCGGTTATTTTTCAAGCCTGCCCCAGCAGCAGATGCTTGAGCAATCGGCCTTGATGAGCAATGTCATCCTGTACACGCTGGTTGTCGCATTTATTTTCGGCGCGATCCATAAAGGCATCAATGCCTATGAAGCCTTTATCGATGGCGCCAAAGAAGGCTTTCAGACTGCGATCACCATCATCCCTTACCTGGTTGCCATGCTGGTCGCCATCGGCGTATTCAGGGCCAGCGGCGCTTTGGATTTATTGGCAGACCTGGCGCGCTATCTGGCTTCTTTATTCATGATCGACAACCGCTTTATCGATGCGCTGCCCACTGCGCTGATGAAGCCATTCAGCGGCAGCGGCGCCCGGGCCATGATGATCGACACGATGAAAACGATGGGCGCCGATTCGTTTGCCGGCCGTCTGTCATCGATCGTGCAAGGCAGCACGGAAACGACCTTTTATGTGCTGGCCATTTATTTCGGCGCAGTCGGCATCAAAAATATCCGTCATGCCGCTGCTTGTGGGATAATAGCGGATTTTGCGGGCATTATGGCCGCCATTTTTATTGCCTATTGGTTCTTTGGCTGATTTTATGAATATCCACCTCAAAACGCTCGGTTGTCGTCTTAACGAAGCGGAACTGGAAACCTGGGCTCAGGCTTTTCAAAAAGCCGGCCATCAGATAACGCGGCAGGCGGAAGCCGCCAATCTGGTCGTCATCAATTCCTGCGCCGTGACTCAGGACGCCGCCAGAAAATCGCGCCAGCTGATTAAACGCATACACCGGGACAATCCAGCAGCCAAGCTGGTCGTCAGCGGCTGCTACGCCACTTTGAACGAAGATGAAGCAGCGCAGTTAATGGGCGTCGACCTGGTCGTCAGCAACAAGGACAAGGATCGGCTGGTCGAAAAAACCCTGACCGCGCTCAACATGGACAGCATGCCGGCCATGTCGACCGAACCGGGAGAGATTTCCCTGTTCACACGCGGCCGGCAGCGAGCTTTTGTCAAGGTTCAGGACGGTTGCCGCTACCGCTGCACGTTCTGCATCGTGACTGTCGCACGCGGCGTCGAACGCAGCCGGCCTGTCGCGGACGTGATCGATGAAATCAACGCGCTGCACCGCCAGAACATCGACGAAGTCATCCTGACCGGCGTGCATCTGGGCGGCTACGGCAGCGATCTGGGCAATAACTTGTCGGACTTGATTAAAGCGATCCTGGCCGAAACGGATATTCCCCGCCTGCGATTGGGCTCCTTGGAACCGTGGGAATTGTCGGACGATTTCTATGCGCTGTTCGATAATCCGCGTTTGATGCCGCACTTGCATCTGCCCCTGCAGAGCGGTTCGGATTCGGTGCTCAGGCGCATGGCGCGGCGCTGCAAAACCGACGAGTTTTCCGCCATCGTGAACAGGCTGCGCATGCAGATACCGCACTTCAACATCACGACCGATATCATCGTCGGCTTTCCCGGCGAAACCGAACAGGAATGGCAGGACAGCTTCGATTTCATCAAGCAGACCGGTTTCGGCCATATCCATATCTTCACGTATTCGCCGCGCGAAGGCACGAAAGCTGCTACACTGCCCGATCAGCTATCCAATGAAGTCAAAAAGCAGCGCAGCCAACAGCTTCATGAATTGGCCGACATCATGAAACGGCAATTTTTCGAAGCCAATGTCGGCCATTCGTTTCCGGTGTTATGGGAAGGCTATAGCGAAGAACTCGACGCCGGCAAAAAAAGGGTGTTTGGCTATACGCCCAATTATCTGCGCGTAGGCTGCGTAATCAATCAGGACGAATCGCTTGAGAATCAGATTATTAAGGCCAGATTGACGGCGGTTGCCGAAAATTATCTTGTCGCCCAACTTGCCGAATAATTGCTTGAACAAGCGTGAGCACGGCTTGAGCCGCCTAATCCGGGAGTTTAGCTTTAAGTTAAAATGAGATATCATTTATTTATAGCTCAACATGCAGCGGTATTAGATCCTGCTCTACTAATTTTAGCACCTTGGGACATCAATGAAGGGAAGCTTTCAATTGCTTCTCAATCCTTTAGCAAAAAAGTTGTTGTGGCTGACTAACAAGACCAGTTTAGACATTAATTATTTAGTGATGGTGGAAAAAACCATCTGTGAGAGGTTTTAATGAGTGGATTGAGCCCAGAAAGTTTGGGATTGAAGAGCGTTGGTACCGTTTATCGTAATCTCAGCTACGCTGATTTGCATGCCCACGAAGTCGATAAAAACGAGGGTAAGGAATCAAGCAATGGGACTATGATGGTCGATACCGGCAAATTTACCGGACGCTCGCCAAAGGACAAGTATTTTGTCCAACAGCTTCCCTCCAGCGAACATATCGCCTGGGGCAAAATCAATCAGCCTGTTTCGGCCGAGGTTTTTGATGAACTCTATGCGGACGTCATCGATTATCTTTCCGGCAAGGATATTTATGTAACCGACGGTTACAGCGGCGCCAATGAGCACTCGCGCAAATCCGTGCGTTTCATTACCGAATTCGCCTGGCAGTCGCATTTTGTCAAAAACATGTTCATCCGCCCCGACGAATCGGAACTCGAGCATTTCGCGCCCGATTTTTGCGTCTATAACGCCAGCAACATGACTAATGAAAAATGGCAGAAGCATGGCCTCAATTCTGAAGTCTTCTGCATTTTCAACATCGAAAAGAACATTGCCATCATCGGCGGCACCTGGTACGGCGGCGAGATGAAAAAAGGCATCTTCACCATGATGAACTATTGGCTGCCGCTAAATGGTATCCTGTCGATGCATTGCAGCGCCAATGTCGGCAAAGGCGGCGATGTGGCTCTATTCTTCGGTCTGTCGGGCACCGGCAAAACCACTTTATCGACCGATGCTGCGCGCAAGCTGATCGGCGACGATGAACACGGCTGGAGCGATGAAGGCATTTTCAACTTCGAAGGCGGCTGCTACGCCAAATGCATCGGCCTGTCTCCGGAAAACGAACCGGAAATTTACGCTGCCATCAAGCCCAAGGCCTTGCTCGAAAACGTCGTGTATGACGAAGACGGCGTGGTTGATTTCTTCGACAGCTCCAAAACGGAAAACACGCGCGTCTCCTACCCTATCGAGCATATCGAAAACCATGAGCCGACGCTCAGGGCGGGCCTGCCGAAAAATATCATTTTCCTGAGCTGCGACGCGTTCGGCGTTCTGCCGCCCGTATCCCGCCTGACCAAAGACCAGGCCATGTACTATTTCCTGTCCGGCTATACGGCCAAGGTTGCAGGCACCGAGCGCGGCATTATCGAACCTCAGGCCACTTTTTCTGCCTGTTTTGGCGAGGCCTTTCTGCCGTTGCACCCGACCGTCTACGCCAAACTGCTCGGCGAAAAAATGGAAAAGCACGGCGTTAACGCCTATCTGGTCAATACCGGCTGGAGCGGCGGCGGTTACGGGATCGGCAAGCGCATGAGCATTAAAGCGACCCGTGCCTGTATCAATGCGATTCTGGACGGCAGCATCAACAATGCCGAGTTTAACAAAATCCCTTACTTCGGCCTGTTCATTCCCAAGGAATTGCCGGGCGTCGATGATGCCCGACTCAACCCGCGCGATGCCTGGGCTGATAAAGAGGCTTTCGATGCGACTTCGGCAAAACTGGCTGGCATGTTCATCGAAAACTTCAAAAAATATATCAGCGCCGGCGATGATTTCGACTTCACCAAAGCCGGTCCGCACATCTGATATATCTGCATTAAACTTTCAAAGCCGGGGCGATCTCTCATCGTCCCCGGCTTTGACGCAAAAATAGCTTAATGGCCAAAGTGATTTTTATAATCTTCCATGGCCTTTCTGATCACCTCTTGCGCTTCGTCCCGCCCATAAATATCGACTATCTCGCTAAAACTGTCTTCATCAGGAAGATTTTTATAGGTCAGGAAATAATGCTTTAAGCGGTTGATATAGGATTCGGGGCAATCCGACACGTCACGCCATTGCCCATAAAACTCGTCGTCCTCCATGACCGCGATAATCTTGTCGTCGGCCTCGCCTTTGTCCAGCAAGCGAAATCCGCCAATGGGGATAGCCGGCACAATAATATCCCCATGTGTTATGGCACGTTCACTGAATACGCAAATATCCAATGGATCGCCATCGCCTTTAATAGCCGTTTTACCGGATTTCAATCCTGCAAACTCGGCAATTTTCTCGGCACAGTAAGTCTGCGGAATAAAGCCATATAGCGTCGGCACGGTATTGGAAAACTTCTGCGGCCGGTCGATTTTAAGATAACCGCTGGCCTTGTCGATTTCATACTTGACCGTATCGGTCGGCACAATTTCAATAAATGCCGTCACAGCGACCGGCGCATTATCGCCAGGCCTGATGCCATGCCAGGGATGCGCTTTAAATTGTTTATTCATAATCAACCTCGTGCCTTTAACCCTGTTTGACATCATGGAGATAAATAGTTGCACCAATGACGGCAGCCGGCGCCACGACAATGTTCAATAACGGCAACGTCAACCCTGCCATGGTCAATCCGCCGAAGCTCAAGGCACCCAGACGCATCTCTTTGGCCAGCTGTTTCTGTTCCGAAAACAGCACGCCTTCGTTTTCAAGCGGGTAAGCCATGTATTCGAGCGCCATGCCCCAGGCGCCGAACAAGACCCACAGAAAAGGCGCAATCACATTGAGGCCGGGAATAATAGACAACAACAGTAACGGCAAAGCCCGCGCAACAAGATACCCGAATCGTTTGACTTCGGCAGCCATGACTTTCGACAAAGGCTGTTCTGCGACAATGCCGTTTTTCCCAGTGACGATAGCCAACGTTTTTGCCGCCAATCTGCCGTAAAACGGCGCCGCTATCAGATTCGCCAGTATCGTGAAGGTAAAAAAACCGACGATGAAAAAGCTGATAAAAAACAGCGGCCACAAGATCCAGCTCAACCATTGCAGCCAATCGGGAATAAATTGCTCAATCAGGCTGCCGACATAAAAATAGCCCAACGTCAGCATCACACTGTACAGCACCAGATTGATCAAGACCGGAACGATCAGAAAAGCGCGCAATTGAGGACTGGCCAATAATCCCAATCCTCTAAAGAAATAGCCGACCGCCAGTACCGGATTATTGCCTTTTTTATTGATCTGCATGTTTTAGACTCCCTACCCCATGTTCAGACGGATTCAATACTACCCCTTTCTCGGTCACGATCGCTGAAATCAATTCAGCCGGCGTCACATCGAACACCGGATTCCAGGCACTGACCAGAGAATCCTCCTTGATGTAACAAGATGCCAGCAGTTCATTTGGATTGCGTTGTTCGATCTCTATGCTGCTGCCGTCTTTGATGCTCCAGTCTATCGTCGAGGTTGGCGCAGCCACCATGAGCTTGACGCCATGTTGTTTAGCCAACACAGCGAGGGAATAGGTACCGATTTTATTGGCTGCGTCACCATTGGCGGCAATACGATCGGCGCCGACGACTATCCAATCGATCGCGCCGGATTTCATGAGCCAGGCCGCCGCCGAATCGGCAATCAAGGTTGCCGGTATGCCGTCCTGGGCCAATTCCCAGACGGTCAGGCGTGCGCCCTGCAGCCAGGGTCGGGTCTCGCCGGCATAGACATTGACCGGCTGACGTCGATAGACGCTGCGGATAACCCCCAGCGCCGTGCCATAGCCGCCCGTCGCCAGCGCGCCGGCATTGCAGTGCGTCATGATGCCTTTGGCGCCGGCCAGAATATCGGCGCCCAGTTCCCCCATGGCGTGATTGGCGGCGATATCGTCGGCATGGATTTTCTCGGCACAGGTCAGCGCAGCGGCTAACGGATCGCCCTGTGCCTGATTCAATGCCGCTTTCATCTGATCCAGCGCCCCGAACAGATTGACGGCCGTCGGCCTGGAATGCGCCAGCCTGTCGATATCGGCCGCCACTTGTTGCCGCCATTGGTCCGATCCGGCCGAATAATGCCGCATGACAGACAGCACGACCCCGTAAGCCGCCGCAATGCCGATCGCCGGCGCACCGCGCACACGCATGGAAGCAATGGCTTCCGTCACGCCGGCGGCATCGCTGTATTCATCATAAACGATTGTTTCGGGGAGTTGTCGTTGATCCAATACTTTTAAAGCAGCGCCTGTCCATTGCAGGGCTTGTACAGCCAATTTACTCTGTCTTGTCATTATTTATCAAAATTTAAGTTAAAAAAGTTATAATTCCGCGTCTAAATAACAGGAATACCTATGATAGTTGATACAGTGATCCATGCGCGCTGGATTATACCCGTTGAACCGGAATCCGTAACTACGACTCCTTCCGTATATGAATACCATGCCCTGGTTATCGATGGCGGCCGGATTATCGACTTGCTGCCCTCAGATGTAGCCAGACAAAAATACCAAGGTACGACAACAGAAAACCTGGAAAGTCACGCCTTGCTGCCCGGTTTCGTCAACAGCCATACGCATGCGGCCATGACACTGCTGCGCGGCATCGCCGACGACCTGCATTTGATGGACTGGCTGCAAAACCATATCTGGCCTCTGGAGCAGAAATGGATAAGTGAAGCGTTTGTGCGCGACGGCACCGATCTGGCTATTGCCGAAATGATTCTGGGCGGCACGACCTGCTTCAATGACATGTATTTCTTTCCCGAGATCACAGCGCAACAGGCCCTGCATCATGGCATACGCGCCAGCGTCGGCCTGATCGTGATCGATTTTCCGTCAGTCTGGGCCGAAAACAGTGAAGCCTACATCGAAAAAGGCCTGGCCCTGCACGATCAGCTCAGCCATCATCCGCTGATCTCGACGCCGTTCGCCCCGCATGCGCCGTATACGGTCTCGGATGAGCCGTTGAGCAAAGTCAGAACGTTTGCCGATGAACTGGAACTGCCCGTGCACATGCATGTGCACGAAACCCTGCACGAAGTCGAACAGGCACAGCAGGCAACCGGGCAGCGCCCGTTGCAACGATTGCATGAACTGGGCCTGCTCAGTCCATCATTCATAGCCGTCCACATGACCCAGCTGACCGATGACGAAATCAATCTGGTTGCCGAAACCGGCGCGCATATCGTGCACTGTCCCGAATCGAACCTGAAGCTGGCCAGCGGCTTCAGCCCGGTCGCCAAATGTCTGGCGGCGGGCATCAACGTCGCCTTGGGCACCGATGGCGCGGCCAGCAACAATGACCTGGACATGCTCGGGGAGCTGCGCACCGCCGCGCTGCTCGGCAAAGCCGTTGCCAATGATGCCAGCGCCATCCCGGCCATGACCGCTTTGCGCATAGCCACCATCAACGGCGCCAAAGCCCTGGGTCTGGATCATGAAATCGGCTCGCTCAGCATCGGCAAATCCGCCGATGTCATTGCCATCGACCTGTCGCAACTGGAAACCCAGCCCCTGTATTGTCCGGTTTCACAGATCGTCTATGCCGCCAGCCGCCAGCAAGTTACCGACGTCTGGGTAGCGGGCAAACGCCTGTTGAAACAGCGCAATCTGACCACGATCGATATGACGGATTTAAAACAGAAGCTCGACGAATGGCGGCAACGCTTGTCGGCATGAGCAACCAGTAATGACGAATAACCTACTAATATAGTACACTAATAGCCATCCAACACACGGTTCATAAGATGACAGCATCAGACAACGTACATCTGCACGAAATCAACAAATTCGGCTCAATGGCCGAACGCTGGTGGGACCCGCAAGGCGAATTCAAAACCCTGCACGACATTAATCCGCTGCGCCTCCAGTTCATCCAGCAGCATGCGGAAATCGCCGGCAAGCGCATCGTTGACGTCGGCTGCGGCGGCGGCATTTTAACCGAAGGACTCGCCAGACTTGGCGCCGATGCGCTGGGCATTGACCTCAGCGAAGAACTGATCGATATCGCCGATCTGCATGGACTGGAATCCGGCGTCAATACGCACTATCAGAAGATCAGCGCCGAAGCGCTGGCGGAGCAGCAGCCTGAAAGCTTCGACCATGTCACCTGCATGGAAATGCTCGAGCATGTGCCGGACCCCGGCTCTATCATCAGCGCCTGCGCCCGGCTCGTCAAGCCCGGCGGCATGGTGTTTTTCTCGACCCTGAACCGGCAGCCGAAAGCCTATCTGCTGGCCATTGTCGCGGCTGAGCACGTGCTCAGAATGCTGCCCAAAGGCACCCATGATTTCAAAACCTTCATCAAGCCGTCGGAATTGAGCCAGTCCGCCCGCAGCGCAGGCCTTGAACTGCAAGGCATGGTGGGCATCGAATACAACCCGTTCACCAAGCGTTTCAGCCTTGGCAACGACATCGATGTCAACTACCTCGCCGCATTCAGACGGCCCGAGTAGACGCCCAATGTCGACCGACTTCAAATTAGCCTGCGTTTTATTCGACCTGGACGGCACACTGGTCGATACCGCGCCCGATCTGATCGCCAGCCTGAACAAGGCTTTGGCCGAGCATGGCTTTTCAACCGTCGCGCCCGAAGCTATCCGCCCTTTTATCTCCTATGGCGGTGCAGCCATGGTCAGGGAGAGCATGGGCGCCGGTACCGATCAGGAGATTCAGGCTGCTGTTTTAAAGAGCATGCTCGATTACTACCAGACCAATATTGCCGAACATACGGCGTTTTTCTCGGGCATGGCCGAAACACTGGGCATCATCGAAGCGCTGGGATTGAAATGGGGCGTCGTGACCAATAAACGCAAGCGTTTTACCGACCCGCTAATGGAAGCGTTAAAACTGACAGCGCGGGCCGCCTGCATCGTCAGCGGCGATACTACGGCCAACAGCAAGCCGCACCCTGAACCGATGCTGGAAGCCTGCCGGCAGGCCGGCGTTCAGCCCCAGGAATGCGTTTTTATCGGCGATGCCGTTCATGACATTGCGGCCGGAAAAAATGCCCGGATGAAAACCCTGGCCGCACTGTACGGTTACCTGAAACCGGGCGACATGCCGGAAACCTGGGGCGCCGATGCGCTGATAGAGTCGCCCGAACAAATTCCAACCTGGATAGAGTCATTCACATGCCGCTAACTCATCACGTCATTCTTATCACCGGTGCAGGCGGCGGCCTGGGAAGCACGGCGGCGCAGGCCTTGGCCAAACAGGGTGCACATATTATCCTGCTCGATAAAAGCATCTCCAAACTGGAAAAAACTTACGACGCCATCGTAGCCGCCAACGCGCCGGAACCTATTATTTATCCTTTCGATCTGGCGGGCGCCAATGAAGTGGACTATCAGGAACTGGCCGACAGAATCGACGAAAAATACGGTTCCCTGCAGGGCGTTCTGCATTCGGCCGTGGAATTCACCGCATTCTCGCCTATTTCAGTCACCAAAACCAAGGACTGGGGGCATACGCTGAACGTCAATCTGAATGCGCCTTTTCTGCTGAGCCGCGTGTTGCTGCCGGTGCTGAATAAAAGCGCGCATGCCTCGATCGTCTTCACCTCCGACTCATCCGCCAGAAACGCGCCGGCCTTTTCCAGCGCTTACGGCGTATCGAAAATAGCAATGGAAGGCTTGGCCAATATCCTGGCCGAAGAACTTGAAGCCTTCAACAAAATACGCGTCAATACCTTAGTGCCCGGCCCTGTTGACTCGCCGCTAAGAAAGCGCGCTTATCCGGCGGAAGACAAACACAAGCTGCCCGCCATGGAATCCCTGTCCCCCGTTTATGTCTATTTATTTGGCGCCGAAAGCATTGGCATTACCGGCCAGATTATAGACGCCCGAACCTTTAATCTATAACTGAACTATTATGGCAGAAAGAGAAACCGTTGTTTTAACCCGCGATGTCAATGTTGTCACTATACCGGACGGCAATACCGGAACTTTGAGCAAAGGCCATCAGGTTACTATTCACCAGTCTCTCGGCAACAACTACACCGTCGTAACCGAACACGGCCACATGGTTCGCATTGCCGGCGTCGATGCCGACGCGCTGGGCAAGGATGAGCATCAACTGCACACCCTGGTCAAGGATACCAGCCCTGAAGCGGTTGAAAAAAACTGCTGGGAAGTCATGAAAACGGTTTACGACCCGGAAATTCCGGTCAACATCGTCGACCTGGGCCTGGTTTACTCCTGCCAGGTCACGCCGACTGGTGAAGGGCTCAACGACGTGCACGTCATGATGACTTTGACAGCACCCGGCTGCGGCATGGGGCCTGTCATCCAGAGCGATGTGGAAAAATGCATCCGCGCGCTGCCCGGCGTCGCCAGCGTCAATGTCGAAATCGTGCTCGATCCGCCCTGGTCGCGCGAAATGATGTCGGAAGTCGCTCAGTTGCAGCTAGGCCTGTATTAAGCAAGCCCGAACAGGCTCGACACGAACGTACGCGAACTTGCACAACCTGGGCCTGGACCTGATATTTCCCGGCGGCTGCATGATGGATGCTATATTCCGGCCGCCGCCATCCCTCACCTTTCTTCAGGACTATTAACCGGGAAACGGTTTTCATCCCGGCTACATTGCCGCTACGGCATGCACTCGGAATGTTGTTTTTCCGGCAACTCTCCCTATTCATCAATGTTGTCCTCTGACCCTATTCAATCAGATTATCAGCATTTACTGACATTATTATAATTTTTGCATGATTGTATAAAACTATCGGGTACTGTAAAAATTACTGTCACCGTCAATTTATACACATGAACCATGACACTCTTCCCTTGGGACCCAAAATTCACTACCGGTATTGATAAGATTGATACACAGCATAAGCGGCTGTTCAATCTAATCAATCGGTTGAATGAGGTCATTGCCATGGGAGAAGCGCAGCAGGTCCTGATCAGAACATTAGATAAACTGGTCGCCTATATCTATTATCATTTCGATGCCGAAGAAAATTTCATGCGTCAAAATGACTATCCTGAACCGCTCTTTCTGGAGCATCGGGTAAAACATCAGGAATTTGTTAAAAAAATTGCCAAAGAGCAACTCCGGTGTGCAATCAACCCGAAAAGAATCTCGCTGGAACTGCTCAATTTTTTTATGGATTGGCTCACCGACCATATACTCAATGCCGATAAACAGATGGCGTTAACAATGCTTGAAGTCGAGCAAGCTGTCGGCGAAACCAGCGCATGCTACTTCATCAAAGACACTTCCGGCAGTGCGCCACAGGACAGCGAAAGCCAATTCACAACGTTTGTCGATCATCTGCCCGTCTTTATCTGGCTCAAGGATGAATGTAACCGGCTTATTTACTGTAATAAACACTGGCAGCAAGTCACTGGTTTAACGGCCAGCGACTATTCAACCGACGCATGGCTGAATTACATTCACCCGGATGACTGCAATCGATTACTGGCCGAATATGCCCGAGCGTTTAAAGAAGGCTCAATAGTGCAGATTGAATACCGGTTGATTGCCCGTGATGAGACCTGCCTTCATGTTTTAGAAACCGCGGCTCCCAGAAGGTTTGAAAATAACGAGTTTGCCGGCTTTATCGGCTGGGGCATGAATATTTCCAGGCAAAAACAGATTGAAGCGGCACTGGCTTTATCTGTGGCTCAACTTGAAGAAACTTTAAGAAAACGAACCCAGGAATTGCAGCAAATCCATGAAAAGTTTAATCGAAAAAAGGAAGCGCAACGGGTTTTACACCGAAAATTGAAAGAAACCCAAGGCCGCCTGATACAGTCAGGAAAGAAGCCGCGGCAGGACCGCTGACTGCAGGCATTATTCATATTATCCAGGGTCATCAAAGGACACAGATCAGAGTCTATTTGCCGATTAATCTATTTTGTCCGCCAACTGCCCTCGTTTCGTAAATGCCTGATACCAACGCCTTGTCTCCAGAAAGTGTCTGAAGAAAAACCATTAGAAAACAGTCATTCTGATGGAGAAATTATGGACGCAGACAAAGCGCACTTCTGCCATAATCAGTAAACTACCGCCAGCTTCGTTTCCGCGCAGATAAACGAAGGAATGACTGGACAAGCAAGTCGAAACTAAATAATTGCAGAGAAGTGGTGATCAATTATGACAACGAGAGAACAAGACCAAAAATTCATGGACATGGCTTTTGAGCAAGCGCAAAAAAGCTACGACGAAGGTGGTTTGCCTATCGGTGCGGCAATGGTTGAAAACGGCAAGGTTTTAGCCGTAGGCCACAACAAACGCGTTCAGGAAGGCGACCCGATCGCGCATGGCGAAATGGACTGCCTGCGGCAAGCCGGGCGGCGCAGCAGTTACAAGGCCGTTACCCTGTATACAACGCTCAGTCCCTGCATGATGTGCGCAGGCACCATTGTTCAGTTCGGCATTAAACGCGTTGTCGTTGGCGAAAACAAAAATTTTCCCGGCAACATTGAGTTTTTAAAAAGCCATGGCGTCGAAGTAATCTTGCTTGACGATGAACGGTGCATCGAACTGATGGCCCGTTTAATCCGGGAAAAGCCGCAACTTTGGAATGAAGATATCGCCGTGGAATAAGCCGGTCGCCTAAAAAGTTATCAGCCCCTGCAGTCGAACTGGCCCAGTCACGTCCGCTGACCAGCTTATAAGGTTGCTTATAGGACTTATATAACAGGTCAGCGGACGTGACTGGCGTTAACGCCGTCTGGGCTTGTGGCTTTTCACTTCGGGCTCGGTTATAACCGATCTTTCCTCTTTAGCCATACCGGCGAATTCAAACAACAGATCCAGTTCTTTATCGGTCAGTTCATAAAAAGCCTGCGTTTTCAAACGCTCCGGCAGCACCACAGGCCCGTAACGCAGACGAATCAGCCGGCTGACAGTGACCTCCTGCGATTCCCACAAACGCCTGACCAGCCTGTTGCGGCCCTCGGTCACAATGACGTGATACCATTTATTGGCCCCTTCGCCGCCGGCAAAATGGATCTCGTCAAACTTGGCCTTGCCGTCTTCCAGTTCCACGCCCTGCTTGAGCTTTTCCATCGTCGCATCCGATACTTCGCCCAGAATGCGCACGGCATATTCGCGCTCCACGGATGTGGACGGGTGCATCAAGCGATTGGCCAGCTCGCCGTTATTGGTCACCAGCAATAATCCCGAGGTGTTGATATCGAGACGGCCTACCGCAATCCAGCGGCCCACCGCCAGTTCCGGCAACTGCGAGAATATGACGGGCCGGCCTTCCGGATCGCGGCGCGTAACGACTTCACCGGTCGGCTTGTGGTACAGCAGCACGCGCGTAGGCTGTTTGCCGAATTTTTCCCAGTGCACGACCCGGCCGTTGATCTGCAAAAAGTCCCCCGGCTTTAAACGGGTGCCTGGGGTGACATCTACACCGTTCAGCTTGACCCGTCCTTCTTCTATCCAGCGCTCGATTTCCCTACGGGAACCGACGCCGCCGCGCGCCAGTACTTTTTGGATGCGTTCGCCTTCTGCCGGCTGATCCGCATCGGTCTTTTTGGGTGCCTTGGCCGGCTTGGTTTTGCTGAATGGTTTCCGTGCATCTGAACCGTCGCGCCGCGGCGCTTTTTTATAATGTTCGCCCGCCGCCGGTTTAGCGCGATCGGTCTTTTTCGGTGCCTTGCTGTTATTCGGCTGTTTCTGCGAACTGTTCGCTGGTTTCTTGCTCTTCACTCTTTACCTGCATGGGTTGTTGCCCGTTGTCCACCGACAAATCAAGATTTTGAATCTCCTGTAAAGTCGGCAGCTCTTCCAACGCGGCAATATTGAAATAATCCAGAAATTGTTTGGTCGTGCCGTAAACCGCGGGCCGCCCCGGCGCTTCCTTATACGCCACTATGCGCACCCACTCGCGCTCGATGAGCGTCTGCATAATGCTGCTGCTGACGCTGACGCCGCGAATATCTTCGATATCGCCGCGCGTCACCGGTTGACGGTAGGCGATGATAGCCAGCGTTTCCAGCAAGGCGCGCGAGTATTTGGGCGGTTTTTCCTCAAAAAGCCGCGCCACCCAGCGCGACAGTTCCTGCTTGACCTGGAACCGATAGCCGCTGGCCACTTTTTTCAGTTCGACAGGCCTGAACCGGTATTCTTCGACAATGGCGTCGATGGCCGCCTGAATTTCCGGCAATTCCGGCTGTTCGATCTCGGGAAAGACCTGTTGCACCTGTTTTGCGGTCATCGGTCTGCTGGCAGCGAATAAAATGGCTTCGACTATGCGTTTGATTTCCATGTTGAATTCCGGCTGCTCACTGACGGGTAGCGGTTCGGGTAATTGTATGGGTTGATATTGTCGGCGTCGATTCTTGTGGCTGACGTAGGCTCTAAGTCTGTCTAGATCGACAGGCGGCCCTTCAACAGGCTCGGGAATAATTGAGGTATCTGAATCAGTCGCAAGATTGGGTACCGGTTTGGCTTTTCTGGGCTTTCGCTCTTTTTTTGGCTCAGGCGGCGCTGCCGGCTCTTCTGACTCGAAGCCCGGCAATGGCGTCTGATTCGATGATGTCGATGAGCCGCTCTTTGCTGAGTTCGAGGATGGCCAGAAACGAGACAACGACCCCTTGTCGTCCTTCTTTTCGGATAAATAATTGCGAGAAAAGGAGACTATTTTCTCCTTCAAGTTTTTCCAAAATGGTTGCCATTCGTTCACGGACAGATAACGGTTCTTTGATAATTTGATGGTGACTAAGCTGTTCTACGCGTTTCAGTACATCCTGAAACGCCAGCAACAGTTCTCTTAACTGAACATCAGGTAATATTTTCTCGACGTTGAGCGTGGAAACATCAACTGGCGTTTCAAACAGATCACGCTCAATCCTGGGCATCAGATCGATTTCCTCGGCCGCATTCTTGATCGCTTCATATTCCTGCAATCTGCGGATCAGCGTGGCTCTGGGATCTTCTTCCTCGTCTTCCGCTTCCGGCTGTCGGGGCAGCAGCATCCTGGACTTGATCTCCGCCAGCAGCGCGGCCATCACCAGATATTCGGCCGCCAACTCCAGATTCAGCAACTCCATCATCTGTATATAAGCGACATACTGATGCGTAATCTGGGCGATCGGTATGTTGAGAATATCGAGATTCTGCCGTCTGATCAAATACAGCAACAAATCCAGCGGCCCCTCGAAAGCCTCCAGAAACACTTCCAGCGCATCGGGCGGAATGTAGAGGTCTTCCGGCAACTCATTGAACGGCGCGCCATGAACTATAGCGATGGCTTGCGGCTCCTCCAGAACCTCGGCTGTATTTTGATTCATCTCAAAAAACTACAGTCCGGCAATCGAGAAAAACAGCTGCTGAACAATATACATCGGATAAGCCAGAATCGCGCCCAAAGCGCCTGTTGCCAACAACAGCAACAGAATATAAAAACCGTAAGGCTCCAGCTGGTTGTATTTCCAGGCCAGCCGAGAAGGCAGAATGCCGGTCAGAATACGGCTGCCGTCCAGCGGCGGAATCGGCAACAGATTGATCAGCGCCAGCACCAGATTAATGGAAATGCCGGCAATGCCCGTATAAATCAGCGGCAATGATAAGACTTCCATGTTCAGCGCAACGCCTATGCGCGCGCACAAAGCCCAGCTGATCGCCATCAGCAGATTGGATACAGGCCCTGCCAGCGCGACGATCGCCATATCCCGGCGCGGATTCTTGAAATAGCGCGGATCGACCGGCACCGGCTTGGCCCAGCCGAAAATAAAGCCGGTCCCCGTGATCAATAATATGCCCGGCAAAATAATGGTGCCGACCAGATCAATATGCTTTATTGGATTCAAGGTCAGCCGGCCCAGCATGTAGGCGGTGTTGTCGCCGTATTTTCTCGCAACCCAGCCGTGAGCGACTTCATGCACGGTAATCGCGAAAACCACCGGCAATACCCAAACCACTATACGCTGCAGCAGCGTCAATTCATTCATCATAATTTGCTTTCCTGTATCAATCGAGCATGGGGGCAAGTCCCTTGCCCTGTCTGACAATTTCGCAGCCACTGCCGGAACATTCGATCATGGTCGTCTGCTCGGAGGCAATGATGCCGGCGTCGATGACCAGGTCCAGCTCATGTTCAAGCCTGTTTCTGATCTCGTAAGGATCGGTGAGCGCCTCGCTGTCGCCCGGCAATATCAGCGTGGAACTCAGCAAAGGTTCGCCCAGTTCCTGAACCAGCAATTGCGTGACGGGATGATCGGGAATGCGTATGCCGATCGTTTTTTTCCTGGGATGCTGGAGCCTGCGCGGGACTTCGTGCGTAGCGCCGAGAATGAACGTAAACGGACCCGGCGTTAAAGCCCTGATCAACCGGAAGGCATCATTGCCCATCTTGGTGAAATTCGATACCTGCGCCAGGTCATTGCAGACCAGCGTCAGATTGTGCTTCTCGTCCAGCTGCCTGATGCGGCGAACCCTGTCCAGCGCCTGTTTATCGTCGATCTGGCAGGCAATCGCATAGGATGAATCCGTCGGGTAGGCGATGACGCCGCCTTTACGAATGATGTCCACAGCGCGGTGTATCAAACGCAGCTGCGGGTTCTCGGGATGAATTTCGAAATATTGAGCCATTGCCTGATGCGGAGGTTGCAAACGATGAGCTATTATACCGTATTATCGCTCCGATTCTTTCTTTGCGACTTTGTCGCGCAGATAAACCGGCATGGCCTTTTCGACATCGACCGCCAGTCCCTGTTCGAAACCGTATGCGCCCAAACGCGCAACAGCGCCGGCACGCGGCAATAAACCGGTCTCGCAGCGTTCGACGAACCCTGCCAGCCGAGCCATCAATAGGTCTTGATAGACGCCCCAGCCAGAACCGACGCCAACGCCGGCCAGCGCCGGAAACTCGACCCGTTCGGCCGGTGTCACGGCTTCCTGGCCCAGCAGTTCGGCATAGCCCCGCTCATCGCGCCGGTAAACGCCCCAGAAAATCTCGCCCATGCGCGCATCCATGGCCGTGAAGGAGATATTGTCATCGCAGCTATCAAAAAAATCCTGCGCGATGGCCGCCAGCGTGGACACGGGCACGACCGGCAGATCGGCGCCGAAGGCGATGCCCTGGATGATGCCCGTGGCGATACGCACGCCGGTAAAACTGCCCGGTCCTCGGCTGAGCGCCAGGGCATCGAGCTGCTGCGGTTTGAGCCCTGCTTCGGCCATCAAACCATCGATCATCGGCAATATCAGCCGGGTATGTTTCTGGGGCGATATTTCAAACCGCTCGGCCACGGCCCCGTCTATGAACAGCGCCGCCGAACAGGCTTCGGTGGATGTTTCTACCGCTAGTAATTTCATTTTTCAGTCTCTTGTTGAAAGAATGCCCGCACGTCCTCGATATCGCGCGTGCGCTTCATGGGCGGCACGCTGTCCAGAAAAATCTGGCCGTAGGACCGCTTCAACAGGCGCGGATCGCAGACCATCAGCACGCCCCTGTCCTTGACGTCGCGGATCAGGCGGCCTATACCCTGTCTCAGCGCAATCACGGCGGCAGGCAGCTGGTGTTCGAAAAACGGATTGCGGCCCTGCCGTTCCATGGCGTTCAGGCGCGCTTTCAGCACCGGATCGCCGGGCGATGAGAACGGCAGTTTGTCGATGATCACGCAGGATAAAGCTTCGCCGCGCACATCGACGCCTTCCCAGAAGCTCGAGGTGCCCAGCAGAACAGCGTTGCCGGCCTCTTTGAACTGTTCCAGCAGCAGCCCTTTGGGACGGCTGCCCTGCACCAGCAACGGGTAATCCAGCTTGTCCTTCAGCAGCATTTCGGCCTGTTTCAGCGCGCGGTGACTGGTAAACAGGAAAAATGCCCGCCCTTTGCTGGCCTGCAGGACCGGCAAGGCGAAATTCATGATGAGCGGAATAAACTCGGGATCATTCGGCTGCGGCAAGCCTTTGGGATGATAAAACAGCGACTGGTTGGCGTAGTCGAACGGGCTGCCCCAACTGGCGCTGGCCGCATTGGTCAAGCCCAGGTTATTCGAGAAATGATCGAACTTGTTCGCCACGCTCAGCGTCGCCGAGGTAAAGATCCAGACGGCCTGATGCCGCTGCATGAACGAGCGGAACTCGGCCGCGATATCGAGCGGCGTCCGGCTCAACGTAAAGCTTTTCTTGTGGATCTCGTACCAGCGTATCCATTTGCCGCTGTCGTCTTCGATGATGATCTTCAATTGCTGAAGCAGGTCTTCGGCACGCTTGAAGCACGACTCCAGCCCTTTGGTCTTGACCGAGGCTAGCTCTAGCTGGTCGGTCAGGCGCTGCAGTTGCTCTTTCACGGCGTTCAGGCCGGCGGTTATTTTGGGATTGTTTTCAATCTCGTACCATTCGCCGCGCTTCAGCTCGATCCCGAAAGCCAGGCGCAGATCCCTGACTTCATGGTCCAGATCTTCACAAGCCGTGCGCAGGGCCGGTATGTCGGTGGCATCCTTGAAATACTCGACCAATGCATCACTGGCCAGATCGCTGAGCTGCCTGCCGCCTATATTGATGCCAAGAAAGTTTGAAGCGGTATCGGCCAATTGATGCGCCTCATCGATGATCACGATATCGGCATCCGGCAGCAGCTCGCCGAAACCGCTGTCGCGTATCGACCAGTCGGCGCAGAGCAAGTGATGGTTAACGACCAGAATTTCGGCTTCCTGCGCTTTCTTGCGGGCTTTGACCATAAAACACTCGGCATAATCGGGACAATCCTGCCCCAGGCAATTTTCTACCGACGAGGTGGCCTGATACCAGATGGGATCGGCCTCGGCAACCTCGGACATTTCCGAAACATCGCCGATTTTGGTGCGCTGCGCCCAGGACTTGATCTTTGCCAGCGCCGCCGCGTCGTCCTTGCTGAAACCCAGGGTCGACTCAAATGCGTTCTTTAGCCGATAGCTGCATAAGTAATTGCTGCGGCCTTTCAACAGCGCAGCCATGAAAGGCTTTTTAACGGCCCTGCGGATAACTGGCAAATCCTTATTGAACAATTGATCCTGGAGGTTCTTGGTGCCGGTTGAAATAATGACTTTCTTGCCCGATAAAATAGCCGGCACCAGATAGGCAAACGTCTTGCCCGTACCGGTCCCTGCTTCCGCTATCAAATTCTGGCTTTCTTCGACGGCACGCACGATCGCTTCGGCCATCTCAATCTGGGCCGTTCTGGGCTGATAACCTGAAATTATCTTCGATAATGCGCCATCATTGCCGAAGAATGATTCTAATTCTGTCACTTGAGAAATAATAATGCCCGCACGGGCGAACGCGGATGAACCTGTATAAAAGGGAAAATGTACGAAACAGCCTGATTCGCTTGCAGATTATACCGCGATAAATAAAATGCCGATCGTCTGTTTAATCTAAATCCTGCAATTTTAAGGAATCTTATTGGCGCATGATTTATCAACTTAGCAATGCTTGTCTTATTTTTCCGGATTCAGACGGCGATGCTCATTTAGATAATCCCGCCGGTGCATGGGCCCTATTAATATCAGACCGGCTAAAAAGCCGCCGCCATGCGCCCAGAATGCGACGTTGGCTGGTCCGTCTCCACCGAATATACTGCTGAGCAGCTGAATGAAGAACCATAAACCGAGCATATACACAGCCGGAATGACTGCCGTCGTGAGAAAAAAACCTATTGGGATCAAGGTGTAAATAGACGCTCTAGGATACAGCCTGGCGTAGGCGCCCATCACCCCGCCAATGGCGCCAGATGCGCCAACCATCGGCGTGAGCGCTGCCGGATCGGAAGCGATTTGCGCGCCGGCAGCCGCTATGGTGCAAGCCAAATAAAAGATTATAAAGCGACCCCATCCCATTGAATCCTCGACATTATCGCCGAAAATCCACAGGAACCAGAGATTGCTGATGATATGAAACCAGCTGCCATGCAGAAAGGCATGCGTGATCAAGGTTGTGACACTGCCTTTGCCGTCAAGGACACAACCCACATCTTCAACCAGCGGAATAACAGTGCCAGGCGGCACTGTACCGAGCAGATCGCCGGGAATCAGGCTGTAAAGGCAAAATGACTTGATCAGCGGCATAACGCTCCCGCCGCCCTGAATAAAAAGCCATACCGCAATGTTAAGCCCTATAATGATGACGGTCGCTACGGGCGGACGTACTCTCGGATTTTCATCTCTGATTGGAAACATAACCTTTTCCTTAACGATTAGCTGTTTATAATCTAATTGTGCGGTAAATAAATAGGCGTGTCACTACCTAAGAATTTGGTAAAGCGTTACCTGCCGTAAATAACGGTTTCGACCGGCATCAGCACGAATGCACGTTTATATTCGCATACTGGATTCAAAGTTGCCCCGGCTTATAAGGCAAAATGATAGAGGCGTTTATTGACACTATCGATCTTATATAGCGCTTTTCTCGCGGCCGATAACAATTCATCGAGCGTCTTGCCGTTTTTGGGATAAATCGATATGCCGACACGGCCTGATAATGAAAGATTGCGGTATTCCGTTTGTATAGCTTCTTCAATGCCTTTAAGCAGCCTTTCAGATAATAGGCAAAGCTCTTCCTCCGATTGAAAAAACGGCACGAACAAATACACTTCACTGCTATCCAGCTTTACTGCAAACTCGTCTTTTCTGCTCAAGCTTATGATTCTGTTACAGATATCATTCAACAGAGATTCGCACTCCTGACGCCCCAGCGCGTGATCCATGCTTAAGCAATCACCCACGAACACATCAAGAAAGGCTATGCGCATACCGTATCTATCGGCTTTCGTTTTAAAGAAAGAGAATAGCCTTTCCAGCTCTGCCCTGTTGATTAATGCAGGCGGTGCCGACGGGTCATCCTGAGCCGTCTTTATGGCTTGCTGTTCATCTTTGGCATTGTCAATTTTTTGCTTTTCCACGGCATCAAGTTGAGCTTTTTCAACATCTGTGTCCCTATTTTTGCCGAATAGCCAGCCCCAGGCCTTGCCGATGTCATCAAGCCCTCGATGTGATGTCTTTTTTTCCATAACTCTCCTTATTCTTCTAAAAAAACCGCTCTCGGTGCGATCGCATCAGCCTTTCTGCCAATACCGGCAGACAGAAGCCGCCTCAATCAAAAACCCGTCATTCATATGCGCCTATTTCAGCTAAGCATCCATTATAGTAAAAACAAATCCGGCCATTATCTATCCGTATCATTATCTAAGTGATCCTACGAATACTTTTAATACATTTGATTCGCTATAAATAGCCATAATCCTGTTCAGGTTTTTGCTCACTCGCCAGCTCATGTTGAATAGACTTGATTATCAACGATGCGGATTAGTTGCGGATTGAGATAAACCTGCGGCAATTTAAACCGGCCGGCGGTTAACCGCCGCCGGAAAGATATCAGCAAACATTAACATGCGCCTGCGGAACTTACCGATATGACAAAAATCATTAGCGAAAAGCCCAAATCGTCTATTGGCTCCACCGATATAAGCGTCTTTTATCATGCTATTGAAGCATCCCGATCATTATACTTAAGGCATAGAACAAATGGCTGATCGCATTAATAGACCGCAAGTCGGAGCGCCTGATCCAGAATTAAACACCTCGCCGATCCTTGAAGAGTATCCGTTGGAAGCCCAGGATTTCAAACTTCAGCAACCCGGTGCCAAGAGCTGCCTGTTCAATAATAGGCGATATGATCATGGCGCCTATGTCTGCAGCGGCGACAATTTATTGCATTGCGATTACGGCGTCTGGATAAAAGCCGGCTCCTGTGATCCCGACAACATTTAAACAACCCAAACCATGCCGTTATTGATCAATGAATTCCAATACCGGGCATATCATCACCTCTAAAGGTTTCTAATCATGCATAAATTATCTGAATTCCAGGTCAACAATTTCAAAAGGCAGTTAAAAAGCCGCTATATGGAGCTGCGCAATGAAATACGCGAAGAACTGCTGTCTTATGACAATCAACAATACAGGGAGTTGGCCGGAGCGGTTCATGACTCAGGAGATGAATCGGTAGCGGACCTTCTTGTTGATATCAACCTCGCCAGCATAGACCGGCACGTGCATGAAATAAACGATATCGACGCCGCACTGATGCGCATCGCCGAGGGCCACTACGGCATCTGTATCGAGTGCGATTCGCCCATAGCGTTCAAGCGTCTGCTGGTCTACCCCGCCGCAAAACGCTGCATTGTCTGCCAAACGCTTTATGAAAGAACCTATGCCGCCAGAATAACGCCTGACCTGGAAGTCAACCTGTAAAACACGCCTGTATGGCGCAGGGATTGTTTGAGCCCGATTTATGACTCATTGACGCGCAATCCCTGCTGCGCCGGACAGCCGGTTATCCTCGACTATCTTATCAATCAGGGCATCGGCTCCTTCGAGCTGGGCATCATAAACATCGGTCATATACGTTCCCGGCGGCGTCGTAGTCAAAGGCTCCAGCACCGAGCGCCCCGGCTTTCGAGTATCGATGCGCGCGATTGCCGAAAGCCCGGGACGCAACGGATGCGCGCGCAGTTCCTCCGGATTCAGGCTTATCCTCACGGGCACGCGCTCGCTGATATGGATATAGTTGCCGGTGGCGTTTTCCGGCGGCAGCAGGCCGAATACGCTGCCGGTGCCTGCGCCCAGGCCGAGCACCTCGCCGTGATAGACCACATCCGTCCCGTACAGATCAACGGTGATTTCGACCGGCTGTCCCGGCTGCACGAAAGTCAATTCACTTTCCAGAAAGTTGGCCTCTATCCACAAATAATCCAACGGCACGATGGCTAGCAACGGCGTATCCGGCCGCACCTGTTCACCGGGCTGAATGCTGCGCTTGGCGACGAATCCCGACACCGGCGCCACGATGTCCTGCCTGACCCGGTCCAGATAGGCCCGTTTGAGGGCGGCGGCGGCCTGCTGGACCTTGGGATTGCCAGCCAGTCCGGCGCCATGCACCAGGGCCTCGGCCCCGCTCAGTTCGGCGCGGATCTGCCTGATGGCGGCTTCGAGTTCGAGGACGGCGAACTGCGTATCCTCGATCTGCTGCGCCGAAACGGCGCCGTCTTCGGCCACGCTGCGGTAACGCGCGAGGTCGCGGCGACTTCGATTGAGCGCGGCTTCCTTTTCGGCAAGCCGCTGGCGCAGCGTCTCAACCTTGCTGAACAGGATTTCAACCTGACGCACGGCCTCGGCCAGATCGGCCTGCGCCCGCTCCAGTGCAACCTGGGCATCCAGGCCATCGAGACGCATCAGTACGTCGCCCTCGCGCACGTATTGCGTATTGTCGACGCGCACATCCACGATCGTGCCGCTGGTCTGCGCCTTCAGCGAGGCCAGATTGCCCGTGACATAAGCGTCGTTGGTAACCACGAAATGCCGGCTATGGAACTGCCAGTAGCTCAAATAAACAAGCCCGGCCAGGCCGGCTACCGAGGCGACCAGCGTCAACCGGCGCGCCCGCAGATCCCGCCACCGTCGCCGGCGTTTGCCCGCGACTCTCGGCGTCATTTTAAGCGGGCTGATTTTGCTGTCTTGCGTTTTATTCATAACTGGCTTGCCTTGCTTTCGTAACCGCCGCCCAGAGCTTCGATCAGCCCGACCGCCGCCTGAAGATGTTCGGCTTGTAACTCGCTGAGTTTCAGTTGCTGTTCCATCATCTGCATATCAGCCTCGATCTCGCTGTCGCGCGTATTGAGGCCGGCCCGAAAACGTTTTTCGTTCAGCGCTGCTTCCGCTTCGGCGGCGTGCAGCGCCCACTCCTGGGCTTCGTCATGTTCCCGGCTTTTACGCCAGTGCGCCAGCGCATCGGCCACTTGCTGCACCGCGCTCAGCAAGGCCTCGTTATAACTTTCCACCGCGGCGTCGTAACCGGCCTGCTCATTCTTCAAGGAAGCTTCCAGGCGCCCGCCTTCGAAGATCGGCAACGTCACGGTCGGCCCGATCGAATAAGCCACGCTGGCGCCGTTGGAAAGGAACAGATCCTTCAGATTCAAGCTGTGCAAGCCTGCGAACCCCACCAGGTTGACGTCGGGGTAAAATTCGGTTTCGGCGACTTTCACCAGCTTGGCGGCCGCCTTGACCCGCCAAAGCGCCGCGGCGACGTCCGGCCGGTGAGCCAACAGGCCTATCGACAATGACTCGGGCAACGGGAACGGTCCGTGAAAGGCACTCTCTGAGGTTGTGATGGCCTTACCCCAGTCCGGCCCCTGCCCCGACAGCGCGGCCAGCCGGTTGCGCAGCACCCGGGTTTCTGCGCGCAAGCTGGCTTCCCGCTGATGCGCTGCCGCCAGCTTCTGCTCGGCGGCGTGGACGGGGTCCTGCTTGTCAATGCCCTTATCCCGGCGCAGCCTGGCAAGGCGCAGCATTTCTTCGGCATCGGCAATCAATGCCTGAGCCAGCTTGATCTCGTCCTCGGCAGAGCATAAGCGAAAATAGCTGCGTGCGATGGAGGTGCTTAAAATCAGTTTCGCCACGGCCAGTTCCGACGCCTGCGCCTGCTCTCTGCCCAGCGCCGCTTCCAGCGCCGCCCTGTCCTTGCCCCAAAGATCGAGGTGATAGCGAAACACCAGCGGGTCAATATAAGCCCCAAAAGCGGTTGTCCCGCCGGTGGGACCATAGAAGTCGGTCTCGGAGAAATGGCGCAGATGAACGTCGGCGCTGGCTCCCACGCTGGGCAGCATCTCGGCAGCCTGATAATCGGCCACGGCCTGCGCCTGGCCCAGTCTGGCCCGGACGATCCGAAGCGCCGGGCTTCCGCTCAACGCCGTTTCCACCAGACGCCCCAGTTCCGGATTGTGAAAGTCGCGCCACCATTGGGCTCTCGGCCATTCCCTGACGCGCTTTTCGACGGCCGGATCGGCATTCGCGGTTTGCTCCAGGCTCGGCATATCCAGCAATTTTGCTCTGTCGCCGGCCTCCGGCAGCAGAGCGCAGCCATTGCCCAGCAACATCAGGCCGATCAGCAACCCTGTTATTGTTCGACGTTTACCAATCTGTCTGCGCATCGGTTAGGGCTCCTCAACCAGCGCTTCCAGGGCCGTTTCGCGCAAAGCGCGCTTGGGCGAGGGCCGGCGCGTAGGGCCCGTCGGATGCGCAAACCAGACCAGGGCCGCGAGCCCCAGAAATATCCAGGCCGCAAGACGAAACGTGTCATTGAGGCCTAGAATAGCGGCATGCCCGCCTGCCAAGCCGGCCAGCTTGGCTGTGGCAATCTGGCCGTGCATGCCGGCCGCATTCAGGCTGGCGATAGCCTCTCTGCCCAATGTATCGTAAGACGTCAGCGTTTCGATCAATCGGCTCTGATGAAATGCGGCGCGACGCTCCCAGATCACGCCGAGCAGCGGCGATGCGATGCTGCCGCCCAGCACGCGCAGCATGCCGCCCAGCTCCACAGCCTGATTTTGGCGGCGCGACGTCAGGCCGGACAGGAATAGCGTCGTGAGCGGCACAAACAGCCCGCCCAGACAAAAACCTTCCAATACCTGAGATCCGAGCGATTCGCTGAACAAACTGTTGCGCCGGAAAAAATCATAATCGCTGGTCCAGAAGCAAAACACGGCGAAACTCGCCAGATTCAAGCTGGCCAGCCAGCGTGCGTCGAAGTAATGGATGATCCGATGGAAAAAGGCAGCCATGGGCTTGGCCAGAAATAGCAGAGGCAGCAGCACGGAACCGACCATGAATGAGGTATAGCCGGCCACTGATTGCAGGCGCACCAGCAGAATCGACAGCAGGCCGTACATGAGCAGAAAGCTCACGCTCAGGGTGATAGATCCGATGACAAAATTGCGGCGCGCGAACAGGCGCATGTCCAGCAGCGGATGGCGTTCGGCCAGTTCCCAAATGACGAAACAGGCCAGCGCCAGCAGGCCGATGAGCACCAGCGATACGATCAGGCCGGAATTGTACCAGTCTGCATCCTGGCCCTGATTCAGTACCGTCTGCAAACAGCCCAGCGCTACTGCCAACAACAGAAAGCCGATACGGTCAAAGGGCCGTTTCGCAGGTTGAGCCATCCGGTCGGACAGCAAGGCCCAGACCAGCCCTGCCGAAACAAGCGGCAACGGCACATTGAGATAGAACAGCCAGCGCCAGCCCAGCGTATCGGCGATCCAGCCGCCTGCGGCCGGCCCCAGCGTGAACGGGCTCAGCGAAGCCATGCTCCAGAGCGCGACGGCGAAACCTTTTTTGGAGTCCGGATATTCATTCAGCAACAAGGTCTGCGACAAAGGTATCGTCAAGCCTCCGAAAAAACCTTGAAGAACCCGGCCCAGCAAAAACCAGATCAAGTCGTCCGTGACAGAACAAAGCATCGATCCCGAAGCCATCAGCATCATGGCCGCAATAAACAGGCGCACTCTGCCAAAACGCGCCGCCATCCATGAACTGACAGGCAAAGCCATCGCCATGCTGATGAAATAATACGTCTGCATCCAGCTTGCGTGGCTCGGGCTGATCCCTAGCCCGCCGGTGGCATGCAAACTGATGGATGCAAATGCGCCGGTATTGAAAAGCACCAGCATGTTTCCGAGCAGCAATGCGAAGTTGAGCAGGATAAAATGCGTCCCATTCAAGCCGCCCTGGCTCGCCTTGACCGCTTGCCGGCTGTCTGGCTTCGTTGGTGGCAGGACATGCCGCGCTTTTTTGCGGACGATAGTCATGATGGAAACCTCTTATTAGAATATTATGATATCCAATAAGAGCAATTTCCCTGCCAAATTAAAAAAGTTAAAAAATACCCAATAAAATCAAAAAATTATTATCAACTTTCGGCAGAGCGTCAGCGATAAGACGTTACGACTAATTACTTAATATCGTTAAATAACGAAATATCGTAATGATTGCCGCTTTCGCTGACGGATTGATCAATCCTGTACGAGCGCCTGAGCAGGAGATAGCTAGAAAACTGCTCCATGCGTTTCCACATTCGCCGTATTTTCCTGAGACTTGACAATGCTGGAATAATAAAAAACCGCCTTCGGGCTACCCGAGAGGCGGTCCCTGTTGAGCAATCGTGAGTGGTATTCTATGCCGCTAACGACTGAGAGCGCTTGCGATTGAAGCCCAACAATCCCAATACGCCGGAACCGAACAGCCAGACAGCGGCAGGAACAGGCACAGCTGATACCGAATCTGAACTGACGTTATCTATAAAAAGAGTTGAGTTGAATGCAGTATCAGTATGGTTGCTGACAATGAACTTAAGATCAGAAAAATCGCTGAGCGCAGTGAACGAGAAATTCTGCCAGCCGCTGGACTCGCCATCACCCACTGTAGCGACATTTGATACTAAATATTGAGCATCGCCTGCGACTAGAGCGAAATCATTGTAAGGCAAATAATCATCAGTATTGAAACTATAGCTGAACGAGATAACATCGCCGGCTGCCGCATTAACTGTTTGTGATAATGTTGAACCGTTGGTTCCACCATAAGCGCTTGTATCAATACCTAAGAATGTATTTAATACAGCATAACCGCCGGCATCCAGAGTTACATTACCCGCAGTGCCCCAGCCTGTCAGCCCGGTATCAAAGTTTCCGTTTGTAATCGTTGCGGAATTTGCGATTTGACTGACAGACAGCAATCCTAAAATAGCCGCCGCTAATTTCACTTTTTTCATCGTATCCTGCCTTGTTGCTTAATGTTAAAAGTCCATATTTTTTGATACTCTAAAATCTATGGAATCTCACCCCTATGAGCTGATAAGCATTCATAGCCAATATAAAGAATTACTCTACCTGTAGGGGCTCTGCGAGATTATATTTGCCCTCATCGCTTATTTATGTGACAGGCCCCTAAAAACTATTACTTTCCATAGACCTAGTAAAAATTTCAAGCGCATCTAACTGCTCCGCCCCTGGCTGTTTTTTCGAATATCTATTTAGCCGGCAAAACATGAGTTGCTTCTGGTTATGCCGATCTCCGGAATGCTTGGCTCAGAGTATAGGGATACGTTTGACATTGCGGCGGCATCCCTGGCGCTAAAGAACGGTTCTCAGAAATTGAGCAATAAAAAATCGCCTTCGGATACCCGAGAGGCGATTTTCCTGCCGGACAGCAGCGAATTGTCTTTATGCTGCTAAGGATTGAGTGCGCTTGCGATTGAAGCCCATCAATCCTAACAAACCGGAGCCAAACAGCCAGACAGCGGCTGGAACAGGCACGGCTGCAACAGAATTCTCGGCAAAGTAAATATCCTGAATGGCAAAAAAGTTTCCATCCAGTTCAATTCGGCCAATCTTCTCGCCCGCGTTGGCGACGATGCCCCAGAAGCTAAACATGTCTGACAACTGATTGTTAAATGTCGCTGTTAATATATTGGCTTCGTTGTAGATACGAATAGATTCCAGGGGACTACCAAACTCGACCAGTCCGAAGCCGACCCCGGAAACAGTGTATCCGTTGGCCAGAAAATCGATATTAAGAATGCCATTCCATGATCCGTAAGGACCGATTTCCCCCGAGGCGGCATTCACTGATCCAGTATCTGAACCGCCAAAAGCACCTGCCTTTGTCGAGAAAGTCACATCAGTTGAATAGCTCGTACCATCATTATTAGCGGCGCCAGCAAAGCTGATATGGTCATTTTCGGCACCAAGTGCTGTCAGGAAGCCTGATGACGCCGTATTATGGGTATAACCGCCGGCCGAAGCGGTATAAGTAACAAGAGCGGCTTGCGCGGCATTGACTCCGAGCAGGCCCAAGCCGAGCGTGGCAGAACAAAGTATTTTTTTCATGGGAGCTCCTAAATTAAGCAAAGAATTTCAACGTCCCGACTGCGACTATTTGTTTTAATTTTCTTAAGCCGGGCGCGAAAAGAATATTCGCTCCTACTGTCCCCGTCAATAGCCATTTGGGCGATAAATCTTATAAATAAAAATTGCCATTTTTATAGTCAAATCAGCCAGTTTCTCTAACTAATAGATTAAGCCTCTATTGTCGAGCGGTGTTTTCTGGACTCGCTCAGCGGCCGGCGGACAGCCTGGGCAGTAGCGTGGTTTTTATCCAGCCTGCAAATACCTATCAGCGGCTTCGGGTTATGCCTAGCTTCAGCATGCGTGAACGCAAGGTATTCGGATTCATATCCAGCTTGGCGGCGGCGCCTTTGGAGCCTGAGATGACCCAATCTGATTCTTCAAGCGTGCGCAGAATGTGATTGCGCTCCATCTCTTCCATGGTAGCCGGCTGGCTTGCAACAATATGGGCGCCGGCGTACGGATTGAGCAATGGGCCGATTTCCAGTATCGGCGCCTGACAGAGAATAACGGCGCGCTCGATCACGTTCTGCAATTCCCGCACGTTGCCGGGCCATGCGTAATGCTGCAACGCTTCCAGAGAGGCCGGATCGATGTCGTCGATGCGTCTGCCGAACTTCTTCGCGTATTTGGCCAGGAAAAACCGAGCCAGCAGCGGAATATCGGCCTGGCGTTCGCGCAGCGCCGGAATATTGATGGGAAACACGTTCAGGCGATAATACAGATCGGCCCGGAAGCGGCCGGCCGCGACCTCGTCGGCGAGATTGCGATTAGTCGCCGCGATGACGCGCACGTCGACCTTCAACGTCTCGCTGCCTCCTACGCGCTCAAACTCCTGTTCCTGCAGCACGCGCAACAGTTTGGCCTGGGCCGCCGCCGGCAGCTCGCCCAGCTCATCCAGCAGCAAAGTTCCGCCGTGCGCCAGCTCGAAGCGCCCCTTGCGCTGCTGGGTTGCGCCGGTAAAAGCGCCTTTCTCATGGCCGAATAGTTCGCTCTCGATCAGTTCGCTGGGCAATGCTGCGCAATTGACCTTGACCAGTATCGCGCCACTGCGATCGCTGAGGTCGTGGATGCCGCGCGCAAGCAGTTCCTTGCCGGTGCCGGTCTCGCCCAGCAGCAGCACCGGCGTGTCCGTGCGGGCCACCATGCGGGACTGCTCGAAGACGGCGCGCATGGCCTTCGAGCCGCTGACGATCTCGCCGAAGTTGTGTTCGTAATCGATCACTTCCTGCAGATAGCCTTTCTCTAGCTGGAGCCTGTCCAATTCCTGTTCGGCCAGCCTGCGGTCATTCACATCGCGCAGAATCATGGTATAGAGGCGCTGCCCGCCGGCTTCCAATGGCGAAAAAGTCGCTTCGATTGCGAATTCCTCGCCGTCGGCGCGGCGCGCACTGAGACCTTCCGGCACCCAGGTCGGCGCCTTGACAGTATGCTCGTCAAAATTGAGGAATTGCCTGAACAATGTATGGCAATGCGGTGCAATAAATCGCTTTACGGGTTGGCCGATGGCGAGGTCGGCGGCACAGCGGAAAATTCTTTGGGCGGCGGCATTGAATAACGTGATGTTGTGCTGATGGTCGATCGCCACAATGGCGTCCATAGCCGATCCCAGGATGGCTGAAAACCGGTGCTCGCTTTCTGCCAAAGCTTGCATGGTCAGCTTCTGCTCGGTCCTGTCGCGCTGGGTTTCCACGACGGCGACGATCTCTCCCCTGTCGTTGACAATAGGCCCGGCATCGATGACCAGATAAAGCTTGCGGCCGTCCGGCATCGGGCACCAATTCTCTGTTTGCAGCGTACCGGCATCCGATACCAAATTACCGGCTTTTTCGTAAAGGCTGTCCAGTTTTCCGAGCGAGTGGTCGAGCAGCAGATCGGCCAGACAGGGACGCGGCTCGGCATAAAATCCCTGCCAATGCTTGCTCGTGCCGATCATGTCCTCGGCCTTGAGCCCTGTCAGCCGCTCACAAGCCTTATTCCAGATCACGACCCGGTGCTGGGTATCCAGCACGAAGGTCGGAACAGGCATGTGTTGCAGCAAGTGCTCGGCGAAGCTGTTTTGTGGCAGTTTTTTCAGCATGAAACAAAATCACAGGAGGTTTCACAGCAAACCTAAGCCTGCTGCGGCAAAAAGGAATGGCAGTTTACATCAAGTACCGGTTATCGCTTCAATCTTTCCATTTCTTCCAACAAATCCAGTACCAGCGCGCTGCCCGGCAGATTCACGCCCAGGTCCTGTTCCAGCCTTATAGCGATCTGCAGGCGTTTCAGGGCATGCGTATCGAAACGCCAGGTATAAACAGAGGTTCCTTCGGGCTCCAGTACCCCTTCCTCGACCATTTCAATGATCTGGTCGGGACTGGCCTTGGCGAAATCGCACAATTCAACCAGCGAGAAGCGCATGCTTTCATCAAGCACAATACCGGAAATGACGACTATCTCATTTTTCATCTCATACCCCCATCGCCGCGCGCGGATTCATCGGCATCACTTTGGCCATTTTCTCATATAAGGCTTTTGCTTCATCGGTTCTGGCCGATGGCGCAACGATTTTCAATGTCACGTACTGGTCGCCGGCAGGCGTTCCGGGCAGACCGCGGCCTTTCAGGCGCAATTGCTTGCCCGCCTGCGAGCCGGGCGGAATTTTCACTTCGACGGGGCCGCCCAGCGTCGGCACCGGAACAGTGGCCCCTAAGGCCGCTTCCCACGGCGTCACCGGCAGTTCAAGATGAATATCGCGCTCCTCGGCGCGGAAATAACGGTGGGGCTTGAATTCTATTTCCAGATACAAATCGCCGTTGCGGCCGCCTCCAACCCCCGGCATGCCCTGCCCGGCCAAGCGTATGCGCTGCCCGGCCTTGATGCCTTTTGGAATTTTGACATTCAGCGTGCGCACGTTTGAAACCAGATGCCCCTGGCTGTCTGCTTGCGGCATGTTCAATGAAATCAGGCTGTCAGCGCCGCGATAGGCATCTTCCAGATCAATCTGAATCCTGGCTTGCTGATCGCTGCCCTGCATCTGCCTGTCATAGGCGCCGCCTCGCCCCCTCCTGAAACCGCCGCCAAACAGCGCCTCAAAAAAGTCACTAAACCCGCCGCCCGGCTGCGTGCCGGTAAACCCCTGGTCAACTCCGAAATCAAAGCCCCAATCAGGCGGCGGCGTAAATGGCTGCCCTTCCTGCCAGCCGCGTCCTACCTGATCATAGGCGGCCTTTTTTTTAGGATCTTTGAGCACTTCATAGGCCTCGCCCAATTCCTTGAACTTTGCCTCGGCATTGGCTTCCTTGCTGACATCGGGGTGGTATTTGCGGGCCAGTTTGCGGTAGGCGCGTTTTATCTCCTCCGGCGTCGCATCCCTGGAGAGACCCATTATTTTGTAATAATCTTTATATTCCATAAGGCTAATCGACTCTGCTTTAGCTTGAGAAACGGATAAATTAAGCACGCCATACAAATATGGCTATAATCTGAAAACAAGGCCCGAATAAGGCTAAGAACTTTATAAAGCCATGACTGTCTTTATATCACGACATTGCCTTCATTTGGAGCCTTTGTGACAGGGTAAGTTTCTCCCGCACCTGAATACGAAACATTTATAACAATTAAGAAAAATCAAGGTTTCCAAGCAAGGTTCATCCCATGAAAAATACACCGCTGGCTCCTTCACAACTTTACAAACCGTGTAACATCGAGCAGTTAAAGTTCGATTCTACCGACGAGCTTGAAGACATCGACATCATCGTCGGCCAGGAACGCGCTCTGGAGGCCATCAGGTTCGGCATCCGCATCAATAAAAGAGGCTACAACATTTTTGCGATGGCGCCTTCCGGCACCGGCAAGTTCACGACCATCAAACAACTGGTCGAACACGAAGCCCTCCATCGGCCTGTTCCTTCGGATTGGTGCTACGTCAACAATTTCAGCCAGCCGGCAAAACCCACAGCCATCCGCTTATCGCCGGGGCAAGGCAAGGTTTTCCAGCACGACATGGCGCAACTGATCGACGAATTGAGCGTCGCCATTCCAGCGGCATTCGACGGCGATGAATACCGTTCCCGCGCCGGCGAGCTCGAAAGCGAATCGCGCCAAAGGGAAATCACCGAATTGAATCAACTGCGCGAAGAAGCCGAAAACGCCCATATTCTGCTGACCGAAACAGTGACCGGTTACGGATTCGCGCCGGCCGATGAAAACGGCGTCGCGATGACGCCCGAACAGTTCAACAAGCTCGATAAAGAGCAGCAGCATAAAATCCAGGAGAGCATTTTTAATTTGCAGGAACGCCTTCAGCAGCTGCTGAAAAAATTCCCGATCTGGCGCAAGGAGACCAAGCGCAAACTCCAGGCATTGAACCGCGAAACCGCCGCCTTGGCCGTCAACCACTCCATTGATGAGTTGATCGAGAAATACGCCAAGCAACAGGACGTCATCGATTACCTGAATGAAGTCCAGAAAGACATCATCGAACACGTCCGGGATTTCGTGCCGCACAGCGAAAAAGCGCTGCCTTTTCTGGAGATGCCGCAGGAAGGGAATCCGCTGAAACGCTATCAGGTCAATCTGATCGTGGATTTCAGCAACAAGCGCGCCGCTCCCGTGATCTACGAAGACCTGCCCAATTACAGCAACCTGATCGGCCATACCGACCATCAGGCTCACATGGGCTCATTGATTACCGATTTCACGATGATCAAGCCTGGCGCATTGCATCAAGCCAACGGCGGCTATCTGATCATCGATGCCCGGAAAATCCTGTTTCAGCCTTATGCCTGGGAAAGCCTTAAAAGAACGCTGCAGGCGGGTGAAATCCGCATCGAACCGCTGGAGCGGACGCTCAGCCTGATCACGACCTCGCCATTGGAGCCGCAGCCCATCCCGCTCGTTGATTTAAAGATCATCCTGTTCGGTGATCCGCTGCTTTATTATCTGTTAAGCGTCTATGACCCTGAATTTCCCGACTTCTTTAAGGTCGCCGCCGATTTCGATACATCCGCCAACCGTGAAAGCAGCACACATGAATATGCCCGCCTGCTGGCCACGATCGCCCGGCGCGAAAAATTGCGCCCGTTGAGCCAGCAGGCCGTCGCCAGAGTCATCGAGCACAGCTCGCGCATGGCCGGCGACGCCGAGAAACTGTTGACGCACCTGCGCAGCATCAAGGATTTGCTGACCGAATCCGACCATTGGGCCGAAGAAAACGGCCATACCCTGATCGCCAACAGCGATGTCCAGCAAGCCATCGACCATAAGATTCACCGGCTGGACATGATCCGGGAAAAGCTCTACGAAAACATCGAACGCGGCACCGTACTGATTGATACCGAAGGCAAAGTGACAGGTCAGATCAACGGCCTGTCTGTGCTGCAACTGGGCGAATTTACATTCGGCCAGCCGTCGCGCATCACGGCGACGACGCGCCTGGGCAGCGGCAAAGTGGTCGATATCGAACGCGAAACCCAACTGGGCGGCGCCATACATTCCAAGGGCGTACTGATCCTGTCGAGCTTCATCGCCTCGCGCTATGCGAGAAACAGCCCATTCTCGCTGTCCGCCAGCCTGGTGTTCGAGCAGTCCTACGGCCATATCGAGGGCGACAGCGCCTCGCTGGCCGAACTTTGCGTCATCTTATCCTCGCTGGCCCAGGTGCCTTTACGGCAGGATCTGGCGATTACCGGATCAGTCAATCAGCTGGGCCATGTCCAGCCGATAGGCGGCGTCAATGAAAAAATCGAAGGCTTTTTCGATATCTGCTTAAAAAAGGGCCTGACCGGCACGCAGGGTGTGATCATCCCGGCCGCCAATGTCAAATACCTGATGCTGCGCTGGGACGTCGTGCACGCGGCCCAGTCCGGCCAGTTCAATATCTACGCCGTCACGACCGTGGATGAGGCGCTTGAACTGCTGACCGGAATGGAAGCCGGCGCTGCCGACGCACAGGGCAAGTATCCGCCGGCATCGTTTAACGGCAAGGTTGAAGCCCAGCTGCTGCAATTTACGGCAATCAGCAAGGAATTCCGGCTTAAGGCCGAACAACAGGAAACACCCAAAAACAGCGAAGGTTAACCTGTGCAGCTGTAGGGGCGAATTTATTCGCCCAGAGCGACTGAAGTCGCCCCACAGCCCTATATTGCCACTTTTCGGATTTGCCATTTCAGGGAGCCCACAACGATGACCGTCCCCAAATATTTCCGCCCCGACATGGAACGAAGACTCGATGGACTGGACGAATTGGCCCGGGATTGCAGTTATTCCTGGGCCCATGGCGCCGACGAGATATGGCGCGAGCTGGATGCCGAATTCTGGGAGCAGACCCGAAATCCCTGGCTGGTGCTGCAAACGGTTTCACGCGCCCGCCTGGAAGACCTGTCCAAAAATGAAGCCTTCTGTGAAAAACTGCGGGTTATCGTTTCAGCCCACCGCCAGGCCTTGTCGGAACAACGCTGGTTTCAAGCGAAACAGCAGCAGGACATCGCCCTGCAGAAAATCGCTTATTTCAGCATGGAGTTCGGCCTCAGCGAAGCCCTGCCTATTTATTCGGGCGGGCTCGGCCTGCTCGCCGGCGATCATTTAAAGGCCGCCAATGATCTGGGGCTGCCGCTGGTGGGCGTCGGCCTGCTCTATCAAAAAGGCTATTTCCGCCAGGCTTTCGATGCCGACGGCAATCAGATTGCCCTGTACCCGGCCAGCGAAACCAGCGACATGCCGATCTCGCCAGTCCGCATCAACCGTGGCGAATGGCTGCGCATACAACTGGTGACGCCGTCCCGCTTATGGGTGCGGGTATGGCAGGCGCAAATCGGCCGCATCAAGCTGTATCTGCTCGACACCAACGACCCGGCCAATCATCCGGTGGACCGCTGCATTACCGCCGAACTGTACGGCGGCGGATCGGAATACCGGCTGTCCCAGGAAATCCTGCTCGGCATCGGCGGCTGGCAGGTACTGCAGGCGTTGGGCATAACCCCTGATGTCTGCCATCTGAACGAAGGCCATGCCGCCCTGCTGGTTCTCGAGCGGGCGCGCCACTTTATGCGGGCACATAACGTCGATTTCGCAACGGCTTTGACTGTAACACGCGCTGGCAATCTGTTTACCACCCATACTTCGGTGGAAGCGGGTTTCGATCGCTTCAGCCCGGATCTGATCAAGAACAGCCTGGGCCTTTATGCCAGAGAACTGAATCTTGATCTCGGCGGACTGCTGGCTTTGGGCAGAATTCCCGGCAACAACGATGTGGCTGCGCCTTTCAATATGGCTTATCTGGCGATACGCGGCAGTGCCGCCGTCAATGGCGTCAGCCGTTTGCACGCCGAAGTCAGCCGGGATATTTTCAATCCCCTCTTTCCGGGCTGGCCGAGATACGAAGTGCCGATTACGCATGTCACGAATGGCGTCCATGTCCCGGCCTGGGATTCCATGGAAGCCGACGAACTATGGACCAACTTGTGCGGCAAGAGCCGCTGGTTTTGCGAGCCGGAACATCTGGCCAAACAATTCCATCGTGTCGGAGACCAGGCCCTGTGGCATTTGCGCGCCCGGAACCGGTCCCGGCTGGTGCAGTTCGTCAGGGATGAATACAGCCGGGAGCTGAACGTGCACAGCAATTTGTCGGACAGCGAAGTGGAAGACCTGGCGCTGCGCCTTTTCGACCCGAACGTGCTGACCATCGGCTTTGCCCGCCGCTTCGCCACTTATAAAAGGCCCAACCTGCTGCTGACCAACCCTGACCGGCTGGCGCGCCTGTTGACCGATCCTCACAGGCCAATGCAATTGGTCATTTCCGGCAAGGCGCATCCGGCGGATTTGCCGGGCCAGCGTTTAATCAAGGACTGGAACCAGTTCATGCGGCGCCCGGAAATCCGCAATCATGCCATTTTCCTGAGCGATTACGACATGATCACGGCCGAGTATCTCGTGCAAGGCGTCGATCTGTGGATCAACACGCCAAGGCGTCCCTGGGAAGCCTGCGGCACCAGCGGCATGAAAATCCTGGTCAACGGCGGCCTGAACCTGTCCGAGCTGGACGGCTGGTGGGCCGAAGCCTATCGGCCTGAAGTCGGCTGGGCGCTGGACGGGCACGAGGGCGAGCATACCGATGCCGATCAGGCCGATAGGCTATACCAATTGCTGGAACAGGAAATCGTGCCGGCCTTCTATGAACGCAACGGCAACGGCATTCCGGAACGCTGGCTAAGCAAGATGCGCGAAAGCATGACGACCTTGACGCCCTTTTATTCGGCTAACCGCATGGTGCGGGAATATACCGACCGTTTCTATTTGCCCCTGGCCGAGAAATATCAGCGCCGCACCGTGAATGGCGCGCAGGCGGGCCGGTCCCTGAGCCGCTGGCTGTCGCGCCTGAACGATCTGTGGCCTAAGATTCATATCGCGCGCGTCAATATCGAGAACCGCGAAGCCGTGTATTTTTTCAGCTTGCAGATTTACCTGGGCGACTTGACGGCGCAGGATGTCAGAGTGGAGCTGTTTGCAGAACCGATTGAAGGCGATAGGGATAACATTCATGAAATGCACATCGACCATGCCCTGCCCGGCGCCGTCAACGGTTTTGTTTATACTATCAGCATTCCGGCAAAGCGGCCGATTTCGGATTACACGCCCAGAATCATACCCAGCCATCCTGATGCCGGCATACCTGCCGAAGCCCAAGCTATTTTATGGGTAAAATAAGAACAGGTACTGCGCACCGGCGGAAACGGATACGGGCCATTTAATGTGAACGTTTTATCGCAACCATTTTATATAGGAGAAATATGAACATAGTCCTGGCATATGGCATTCTTGGATTCAACACCGTGCCTTTTACGGATATCGAATACTTCAACAACATCCAGAAACATCTCGAAGACAGATTCCGGGCTCGGGTATTGGTCGCTGAAGTTGCCCCGGTAGCCGGTATTGAGGTGCGCGGCAACCAACTGAAGCGTAAAATTCTTGATGATCTGGAGCAAACCGTCAAACCGTCCGTCCTGGACCCGGACAAGAAAGTGCATATCATCGCCCATAGCATGGGCGGACTGGACAGCCGCTATATACTGTCTCCGGCTAACTCCGACAATATTGCCGGCCGGGTCAGCTCGCTGACCACTATCGGCACGCCGCATCAGGGCTCGCCGCTGGCCGATCTTTTCGAGTCATTCGTGGACGGCGAATCCGATATGCCGCTGCTGGGAGCCATAGAAGGCGTCATTCGCGGCATAGTCAGTAAATTTCTTTGGTTTGATGCCGTATATGACTTGACTACGGAATCCACGCGTAAATTCAACGATATCTATATTGATAATCCGCAGGTTGACTATTTCTGCATCGCCGGCGAAGGGCGCCATGGCGACGAGTCATCGAAGACCTGCAAGCTGCTGCTTCCGGCGCATCGATACATCAAAAGAATGACGGACGAGGAAAACGACGGCACGGTGCCGGTTTCTTCCGCCCTGCGCGACGGCTGGGAAGCCATTTCTCCGCCCTGGCCGGCCGATCATTTCGATGAAGTCGGGCATGATCTGGATAAGGGCGTGAACAGCACGCCTGATCACTTCGATTACCTGCGCAAGTACGAGGAAATTGTCGAGCGTCTGCAAAGCTACCAAGCCTGACCGAGCTGAAACGGTACGCGGTGCCTACCCTACCGTAACCAGTGTAGGCTAGGTTGAAGCTTTAGCGGAAGCCCAGCATGGGCGATTTCGAAATACTGGGTTTAACAGCCTGGCTCACCCCGCTGCCCTGCAAAAACCAGGGCGAAATCCACTGTAGGGTACGCATCGCGTACCTATTCAGGGCTTTTCGGCACACCGCAAGTTCGGGAAGATACGCGATGCGTACCCTACAGAGCTACAACTTTATCTCATAAATCACCGCCGCATCGCCGGCGGAGAACTGTAACTGTCCAGTACGGCAATGTAATTGGTGCGTTCGAACGATTCGGAATCGGCACAGAACTGCTGGCTCAAACGGCCTTTCATGTCATTGACCGAAGCGTACTCATGCTGCTCCATCCAGGCCATCAGACCGGCTTTGATGCGCGTCAGCTGTTCCGGCCCATGCAGCAGCAGCGTGGCGCACAGGTGCGTGACGTCGGCGCCGGCCAGCAGCAGCTTGATGACGTCAGCGGCAGTGTGCACGCCGCCGGTCGCGGCCATCGACAATTTGACCCGGCCGTAAAGAATGGCGATCCAGCGCATAGCCAGCAGCGCGTCCGCGGAGGTGGAAAGATGCAGTTGCGGGATGATTTGCAGAGTGTCGATATCCATGTCGGGCTGGTAAAAACGGTTGAACAACGCTACGGCATCGGCGCCTTCATTTTCCAGCTCCCTGATGAAACGAGGCAAAGCGCTGAAATAAGGCGACAGCTTCATCGCAATCGGAACATGCACCTTATGGCGCAACATCCGCAACAATTCCAGATAGCGGTTTTCCACGTCCATATTGGTTTCATAGGGATCGGTGTCCAGATAATAGACATTCAGCTCCAGCGCATCGGCGCCGGCCTCTTCGAGCAATCTGCCGTTTTCCACCCAGCCATTCAGGGAAATGCCGTTAAGGCTGGCGATGATCGGGATGTTCAGCGCGTTTTTCAAGTCCGCGAGATGCTCCAGATACTGATCCAGTCCCGGTTGAAAACAGCTGTCGAAAGGCAGAAAACTCTCGGCTTCGGGATGCCCTATGGTCTGATGAATCAGAAAGCGCGCCGTCATTTTTTCTTCGTTGCGCAGTTCTTCCTCAAACAGCGAATACATGACCAAAGCCGAAGCGCCGGCGTCTTCCAGACGGCGCGCCGAATCGAGGCTGCGCGATAGCGGCGATGATGAAGGCACCAGCGGATTGTCCAGTTTAAGACCCATGTAGTTTGTGCTCAGATCTATGCTGCTCATGGTCGATCTACTCCTGTTCGTTTTTATTTTGTCTGCCGGACGGCTGCTCGGCCTGCAGCCGGTAATGCCGATAGCGGTCGTTCACATCGCGCTGCGCCTGCTGCAGGAGCTGTTCCGAGCGCTCGGCATGCGTGCGGCTGAGGATGCTGAAACGGGCCTCGGTCATGGCGAAATCCCGGTAAGGAATGGAAGGCTTCTGGCTGTCCAGGACCAACGGATTCTGCCCCTGCGCCGTCCGCCTCGGGTCGAAGCGCAGCAAAGGCCAGTGCCCGCTGCGCACGGCCAGATCCTGTTGGCGCAGGTCGTTGGACATGTCGACGCCATGCGCAATGCAAGGGCTGTAGGCAATAATCAGCGAGGTGCCCGGATAGGATTCGGCTTCCAGAAACGCATGCAGGGTCTGGATGTCCTTGGCGCCAAAAGCGACCTGGGCCACATAGACCTGTTCGTAATCCATCGCCAGACGCGCCAGATCCTTTTTGGGCGTGGTCTTGCCAGCCGCCGAAAACTTGGCGACGGCGCCCCGCGGCGTGGCCTTGGAGGTCTGGCCGCCGGTATTCGAATACACCTCCGTATCGAGCAGCAAAATATTCACATCGCGGCCGGAAGCCAGCACATGATCCAGGCCGCCGAAGCCGATATCATAGCCCCAGCCGTCGCCGCCGATGATCCAGACGCTGCGCCTGACGAGATTTTCCGACACTTCCAGCAGCCGGCCTGCGGCATCGGCAGCGATGCCTTGCAATCGTTGGTTCAGCTCGGCGACGCGCTGGCGCTGGTCATAGATGCCGGCCTCGTCGCTTTGGTCGGCATCGAGAATCGCATCGGCCAGTTCCGGGCCGACCGGATCACGCAGGCTTTGCAGCAGCTCGCGCGCGTATTGAAACTGCTGATCTATCGCGACGCGCATGCCCAGGCCGAATTCGGCATTGTCCTCGAACAAGGAATTGGACCAGGCGGGACCGCGCCCTTCGGCGTTTTTGGTCCATGGCGTGGCCGGCAGATTGCCGCCATAGATGGACGAACAGCCGGTCGCATTGGCGATCACCATGCGGTCGCCGAACAGCTGACTGACCAGCCGCAGATACGGCGTCTCGCCGCAGCCCGGGCAGGCGCTTGGAAACTCGAACAAGGGTTGTAGATGCATGGCTTCCGGCAGTTTGTTATGGTGCAGCAGGCGGCGGTCCGGCGCCGGTATTTGCAGAAAGAAATTCCAGTTTTCGCGCTCCTGAGCACGCAGCGGCGGCTGCGGATGCATATTGACGGCTTTACGCTCGGGATTGTCGCGGTCGCGGATCGGGCAAACCTGCACGCACAGGGTGCAGCCGGTGCAGTCTTCGGGCGCAACCTGATAACTGGTCAAAAGATCGCTGCCTAAGGCCTTGCTTTTGACCGGCACGGATTTGAATGTCGGCGGTGCATTTTTAATGCTGTCGGCGGTAAACAGTTTGCTGCGGATCACGCTGTGCGGACAGACAAACACACACTTGCCGCACTGAATGCAGATATCGGGCTCCCAGACCGGAATCTCCAGGGCGAGATTGCGCTTTTCGAACGCGGAAGTGCCGGTTTTAAAGGTGCCGTCTGGCTCAAAGCGGCTGACCGGCAGAAAATCGCCGTGCCCGGCAATCATCTCGGCGGTCAGGCGTTGCACATAATCAGGCGCGTCGGCGGCCACGGCAGGCGGCATTTCGATCGCGCTGCTCGCCTGCTCAGGCACGGTGATCTGATGCAATTGGGCAAGCGCCGAGTCGATGGCCTCAAGATTGGCCTGCAGTATGCGTTTTCCAGCCTTGGCGTAGGTTTTCTGCCCGGCCGCCCTGATCGCATCCAGCGCCTCGTCCAGCGGAATAATAGGGCTCAGAGCGAAGAAACAGGTCTGCATGACCGTATTGATGTGCCGGCCCAGGCCGCAGTTCCTGGCGATGGCATAGGCATCGATCGCGTAAAAGGCGATGTTTTTTTCGATGATGGCCTCCTGAAAAGAGCGCGGCAGACTGTCCCAGACCTGATCGGCGCCAACAGAGGTATTCAGCAGAAACACCGCGCCCGGAGCCGCTTTGTCGAGCATCGGGTAGCGCTCCAGAAACACCGATTGATGACAGGCGACAAAGCTGGCTTCGTTATCGCCGATCAGATAACTGGAACGGATTTTCTCCGGGCCGAAACGCAGGTGAGAAACCGTGACGGCACCCGCTTTTCGGGAGTCATAGACAAAATAGCCCTGGACATTGAGCTGCGACTTGTCGCCGATGATCTTGATGGAATTCTTGTTGGCGCTGACCGTACCGTCGCTGCCCAATCCGTAGAAAACGGCACTGACCGTGGCTTTAGCGGCATCGGTCCTAAATGACGGGTCCCAGTTCAGATGGGTCTGCGTCACATCATCGATAATGCCGACCGTGAACGGGTTCTTGGGCCGTTCTTTGGAAAGTTCATCGAAGATGCCTTTGACCATGGCCGGCGTAAATTCTTTCGAGGACAGGCCGTAACGGCCGCCGACAATTTTGGGCAACCGGGCAAACTTGGGATTGTCGCCCAGATAATTCTGTGTGACAGCGGTCAAAACATCTTTGTATAAAGGCTCGCCATCGGCGCCCGCTTCCTTAGTCCTATCCAGAACCGCCAGGCTGCGCAGCGTGACCGGCAAGGCGTCAACCAGCGCATCGGCTGCAAACGGACGGAACAGGCGGACTTTCAGCACGCCGACTTTTTCCCCATGCGAGCTCAAATGACAAACGGTTTCCTCGGCGGTTTCGGCGCCGGAACCCATCAGTACGATGACCCATTCGGCATCTTCAGCACCGACATAGTCAAACAGATGGTACTGGCGTCCGGCCAATCCGGCGAAACGGTCCATCGCCGCCTGCACAATGCCGGGCATGGCTTGATAATATGGATTGACGCTTTCCCGCGCCTGAAAAAACACATCGGGATTCTGGGCGCTGCCGCGCAGGACCGGATGGTCCGGCGACAAGGCGCGCCGGCGGTGCTGATGTATCAACTCGTCGTCGAGCATGGCGCGAACAGTCGTTTCGTCAACAGGATCGATCGTGGCGATCTCGTGCGAGGTTCTGAAGCCGTCGAAGAAGTGCACGATGGGAATGCGCGCGGCCAGCGTTGCCGCCTGCGCAATCAGGGCAAAGTCCATGACTTCCTGCACCGAGTTGGCCGACAAGAACGCAAAGCCCGTTGCCCGGGCCGCCATCACATCGCTATGATCTCCGAAGATCGACAAGGCGTGCGTCGCCAGTGTGCGGGCCGCGATATGAAAGACGGTTGACGTCAGTTCGCCGGCAATCTTGTACATGTTCGGAATCATCAGCAGCAATCCCTGCGAGGCCGTAAAAGTCGTGGTCAACGCGCCATTTTGCAAGGCGCCATGCACGGCGCCGGCCGCACCGCCTTCACTCTGCATTTCTATCACCTGCGGCTGCGCGCCCCAGATATTCTTGTGGCCTTCCGAAGCCCAAGTGTCTGCCCACTCCCCCATAGGCGAGGCCGGCGTAATCGGATAGATAGCGATGACTTCATTGGTCAGGTAGGCGATCTGCGCGGCCGCTTCGTTGCCGTCGATCGTGATAGTGGTTGCTGTTGACATCAATCGTCCCCGTAAAATAACAACTTTCAGAGCCTCGTGTTCTATCGCAATTATTCGATATGAGCTGCATTAGTTCCTCTGTGACAATCGGCACGTCAAAATATTCGCCTTTTTCCGGAACAGCCTCGCAATCATCAGTTATTTGCATTAAACCGCATCTTAAACTCTTGAAGAATGAACAGAATTTGGGATCCTCTGTCTTAATCTCAAAGACAAGCTGATTTTCTCCGAAGCATGTCCCTTGATTTATCAATCAAACAAAAACAGAGGTGTGTTATGGCATTAAAAGAAGACTTTGGAAACCTGCTCGAATCCCTAAAAACCGAGCGTGATGAAATCAAACTGAAACTGCATCTTGGTTCCATGGAAGCCAGAGAGGAATTTGAGAGTGTCGAAAAAAGCTGGAACGCTTTTGCCCAAAAAGCGGGCGACATCGCTGATGATACAGTGGAAACTTCGGAAGAGTTTATCGAAAAAGCCAAAATAGTCGGCGAAGAATTGAAAGCAACCTATGACCGGATCAGAGCGAGATTGTCTAAATGATTATCGGCTTTGCATCAAGATACAAGATATTGGACCGCTCCCTGCATCATGTAGAAAAGTGCTTTCAACTGTATAAAAAAACGCCCCACACCTTATCTTAAGGCATGGGGCGTTCCATTATCTTAGTCTAAACGGAGTAGTTTAGATTATAAAGATACTGATAAAGCAGTGCCAACAGTGAGAGACGCGCCTGCTTGCAGATTTACAGCTGGCAACAAGGCATCAACTGTTCCGACTACTGATCCCAGAACGCCATTTACCAGAGTAAGAGTGCTGCCCAGCAGAGAATCCAAACCTAAGAGTGCACCAGCTGAAACATTGTCCATCTGAGCATCAGTCAAAGCTACAGGCTCAGCAGAAGCCAAACCAGTCGCAGTTAAAAGAACGCCTGCTGCCAAAACTTTCATCATTTTATTTTTCATAACAATAATCTCTACTTTAGTATTATTAATATTATTAACACATAACCCACTCCGAACCTATCAGAATGGGGTATTTACCGTAGTGTTTTAATTTTCCAAAACACTGGGCAAATTCCTTACACACCCAAAAATTGAACCGTACAGCTACACCATAAAAAAGGACTGGTTAGTAAAACATTGTTCAGCGTCGAATTATTTTTGCGATACGCTTCACATTTTTACAATTTTTGGACATAAATTTCCGCATATTTTTGTATTATTATCAGCCTATCCTGAACCTATCGGGATGGGAGGCGTTTACCGTAGTGTTTTAATTTTGCCAAAACACTTGGCTAATTCCTTACATGCCCAAGAAATTGAGTCGCCAACCACACTGGAAGAAACGGCTGAATAATAAAGCATTATTCTGTACTGAATATTCTGTGATCAACTTCTCATTTTCTTAATTACTGGGCATGCGTTTTACAAAACTTTAGTATTATTAGCATAACCCATCCTGAACCTATCGGGATGGGATTTTTTCTACCGTAGTGCTTCAAATTACCTTCCAAACACTTGGCAATCTCCATGCATACCCTGGAAATTGAATCACAAGATCCCTCCAAAAAAATGACTGAATTGAAAAGCATCATCCAGTATTAATTTTGTGACCGACTTCTCATTTCTCAAATCCCCGGACATTAAACCCCACATATCTTTTGTGTGATTTAATTTAATTCAATTTAATTTAATTTAGCAAGATTTAATTTAATATTTGTTAATATATTTTTGCGAAAGCGATACGGAATCAGGCTCAGCACCGGTATATAACCCTGTTTTTGTTACGCATTATTGCAAAAACTGCCTCTAAAGTATTAGTAGGATAATTTCCTTTTTAATCGCGGTGAGCATATAACATCAGGAAGTGAAAGAGGTCTCCATCATTCTATTGCAGGGCATATACAATATTAAAAAAGTATTTTCTACTAAAAAAATATTGAGAACGCCCTATGCCTTTCTGAAAGTATAGGGCGCTCCTACCATAATCTAAACGGAATCGCTTGGATTATAAGGAAACTTGTAAACCAAGCCCTAGACTGACAGATGTAGCTAATTGCAGGTCTACAGCCGGCAACAAGGCATCAACTGCTCCGACGACTGATCCCAGAAGACCGTCTACCAGGGTAAGAGTGCTACCCACCAACGCATCCAGCCCCAAAAGAGCACCAGCTGAAACATTGTCCATCTGAGCATCAGTCAAAGTCACAGGCTCGGCAGAAGCCAAACCTGTTGCAGTTAAAAGAACACCCGCCGCCAATGTTTTCAT
>NZ_JAZHOC010000011.1:0-21350 GCF_036553575.1 Methylobacter sp. Wu1
AAAGTATTCGTTTTTTAAAATTTTAACCACAATATATTGTGCATTTTATATTTGCATATAACAGCATATAGACGTCAAAGAGAAAAATTTTGAATACTTTCACAGTCTCGTACCCTACCGAACTAAACCCAGCATTCGACTATTTGGGCCGGCTATCGCCCGGATACCAAAATTGACTATGACATTGTTCGCAGGCCTGTTCGACTTCGCCGCCGGCCCTTTCCAGATCCTCGACGTTTTTGGCGTCTATCGCTGCGACCAGTTGCTGCGCGGCGGCCTGAAAATTATGGACCCGATTGACGTATTCGTTGCGGTTGGCAGCTATCAGTTTTGTGATATCCGCCGGGTTCAATTCGGCGCCGCCGCTGGAAGTTTTGGCGCTGGCGGCCGCAATGGGCCGGTCCTTGATCAGCAACAGGTTGCCGGCTTCGGCGACGGTCAATGCATGTTGCCTGAGGACCAGCCAGTCCCCGTCGGTTTGCGGGCGGCGTTCCTCGGTGCCGTTGGCCGTGCTGACCGACGATACCGAATTCCAGACGAAGTCGATATTGGGGTCGATGACAGAGGTCATGATTTCCTGCAGTGTCGCAGTCGGCTTGAAGGGCGGGCTCGGCTCGGTCGCAGAAATATTGCAGGCCGCCAGCAGCGAGGTCATGGCTAAAGCAGGTCCCGTGGCGAGTAATTTCAGAGCGGATTTCTTGGATAAATTCATAAATGGAATGGATTCTCTAGCAGGTAAAGTCCGATGCCGGCAAGTAAAGGCTCGTCATGCGCTTGTCGATGGCATTCCCGGATTCAGAAAAAACCGATAAAGCGTCCGGCAAACGCTACGCCGATCCACAAGCTCAGCACCAGCCCTCCGGTGGTTTTTGCCAGCCATGTGCCGCGGGATTCGGCGGCGGCGACTTTGCGGTACAGCGTCAAGTAAACCAGCAAGGCCAGGCCCAGCAGGACAAATTTGGCCCAAAAGAAATCGTTGGGGTAATAGCTGGTCGCGGCCGGAATGAAAATCAGTAGACCGGACACCACCAGGAGCGCCAAGCCCGTCCAGAACAGTCGGGCAGTACTGCGTTCGATCTGTGCCAGCGGTACATTGCGCAAGCCCAGACCCAGCAGATTCAGGCTGGTCAATAATACCGACGACAGCAGCAATATCATCCCGGCGATATGGCCGAGCTCCATCACGGCGCATAACAGATGGTCCAGGCCGCCGAGGAATCGGCCGAAGTCGCTGGATTGCAGCGTTTTAAACGTTTCAAGTGCTGTCATAACAATGATGATTCTTAAGGTTATTGATAACTCACTGATGTTACGCGGTCAGTTGAAGTTAGATCGGTTTAGCAAAGTGTCGCTAACGCGACAGTTGTGTTAATCGGGTTCTCGCACCCGAGGGCGAGTTCCTTTTCTTTGCGCGGCCAAAGAAAAGGAACCAAAAGAAAGGCCGCCCGGTTGCCGCTTGTATCCTGCGCTCCTCGCTTTTAACAGGCGTTGCCAAAAGGGACTCCTGTCCCTTTGGCAACGCGCGGCATCCCTGCCGCGCCCCTGCGGGCCTGATCTGTTAAAAGCTCCGGTGCTCGGCGCGGCAAACGGGATAAAGTCGTTCGTGCGTAACATCAGTAACTCAGATAAGGGATCAGGCGTCCGGCGATAATGGTCAGGCTCCACAGCGTCAGCGATGTGAATCCGGCGACTCTGACCGTGGCCGGCAGCGCCGGCCCGGCACCCCAGGCGTCGACGTCGCGCCCCCATTTCAGCTCGAACCACAGGGCATTGACGCCGGCCAGGGCGATGAAGCCGAGCTTGTAGAAAAACACCGGCAGCGTGATGATTTTGGAAGCCGTCGCGACAAACAGCAAAATCCCGGTCGCGAAGGTCAGTATGAATCCGCCCAGCAGCCACGGCCTGAGCGGGTGCAGCACCTGCGCGACCGGCAACTGCGGCAAGAACAGGCCGAGCAGGCGGAAATCGACAAAAAACAGCAGGCCCACCGAAACGGCCAGGCCGATCAGGTGCAGGCCTTCGATAATCGGAAACATGTAAACCGATTCGCGCAGCGCGGTGCCCAGTTCGGAGTCGTAAAGAGTTTGGGAAAATTCGATCAGTGACATATTACAAGTCTCAAAAATTTACTTCTTGGCCTGCTCGACGGCGCCTAATCCAAAGCTGCCGTTATTCTCGGCGCAGATGCGTTCGTACTGATCCAGTATCGTCTCCTTGCCGGCATGAGTGGCCGGTTCCACTTCGAAGTGCCAGCCGTTGGGCTGGTCCTTCGCCGTCCATTTGCGGGCCGGCACCGTTATGGTGAACGGCCGGGTATAAACGGTCGGATCGGTCAGCAGCGCCTCGTAGGTGTAGCGTTTGCCGTCATTGCTGAAAATATAGCGTTCCTGGATGTGGCCGTTTTCGCTGATGAATTCGCCGGAACGGCCGAACAAGGCCTTGCCGTTATGATTGGCGACGTCCACCACCAGCATGTTGCCTTCCCAGTGACCGCGCGAATCGCCGTTCCATAGTTTGATGTTGTCCGGCAGGTGCGGCTTGCCGTCCAGGTGGATGATGCGGGTGCCGGAATTGAACTGGAACAACACATAGCCGGGATATTGGCTGATCTCGTAACCGTGCCAGTACAGCGATTTGGGAATCCCGGCCGGCGCGCAGCGAGCCAACGGCTCGACATATTCCGGCTTGAGCGGGTTATGGAAATTGGCCTGAAATTCTTTGACCTTCTCCAACGCCCAGGGCTGAAACGGTACCTGGCCGTCCGCGGGATCGCTGACCCGGCTGGGCGCACGCAGCTCGCGCGGGCCTTTGGCGACCCGATTGGGATTGGGGTCATTGATGATGCCGCCTTGCGGGTCGGTAAAATTGTTGTGATTGGCGATGGTGTTCGACCAATGCCCCTGAACGTCCGGCTGTCCATCGGCCAGCCTTGGACCTATCCATTTGCCGGCGACGATCTTGGGAAAGCTTCTTTCCTGTTCGATGCCCGGCCCGCCCAGCCGTAACTGCTTCGGGGCCTGAGCCGGCTTGGCTTCCGGCTTTTTATCATCTGGCGCGGCAATGACGCTTTGGCAGGCGATCAACATTGCCGAAAGCGCCAATCCAGGCATAACCGCCGGTCGGTGTGTCATTTTATGCTTCATAACGTCCTCATCTTTGTCTGGCCGGCGTTTCATGGCTTATTGGGTTTGGGCGGATAGTATTGATCGTAGTCCAGCGTGAACCGGTAATCCTCGATCAACTGAAAATTCTTTTCCCGGTGCCGGTACAGAATCACGCTGATAGTCCAGGGGCGCGTGAATACGTTAGAGTCTTCGACCGTGGCTTTGTATTCGATCGTGTTCGGGTCCAGGAAGGCCCATTTTTCGATGACATGCAGCGCGTCGCTGTGGAAGTTGCCGGCCCGGTCGAACCAGGTTTTGTCGTTGAAGTGCCTGACGTCGACCACCAGCGTATCGCCTTCCCAGTGCGCGCGGGAATCGCCCAGCCACCAGTCGTACGGGTCCTTGGGATGATCGGTGCCGTCGGTGTGTATCGTGCGCACCGAATGGCCGAATTGATGCACCAGCGTCAGATCCTGTTTGCGCTGAAATATCTGGAACGGCTCGGGGTAATAGATACCGCGCGGCACGCCCAGCGTGTAGCCTTTCAGCGCCGGGTCGTCGGTAGCGCGGGCTTCGAAGTTTTTCTTTTTCTGCTCCAGCGCCTTGGGCAGATAGGGCAGGTAATGGCCTTCGACGATGCCGGCGCCGGGCGGCGCGTCCTTGCGGTTGGCATGCGGCTCCAGATCGTAGTCAGCGGCGCTGGTGGTTTGCCAGATCCCGGAGAAATCCGGTTTGCCATTGGCCAGCCTGGGTATTTTTTTAGCGGCGGCGAATGCACTGCCGACAGACATTATCAGCAATAGCACGATGCCTCCGGCCAGCATGGCGATGTCCTGGAGCCGGGCAGGCTCAGCAGTGCCACCGCTAAATGCCGTTCGCGCTGTGCTTGTCGAAAGGGGCTCTGAGCCGGGCTTCGGCAAGCTCGCCCCGAATGGGATGCCAGTAGACCTTAAGTCCTGGCTGCTATTCGGTGTAGTATTCAAGAATGTTCTCCTGATCGTTAGGCAAAGCCTGCAGTCTTGCCTGATTGGGCCTGGTCAGCCGGAAACGGAAACCGATTGTCAGGCGACTGGATCGCGCAGCCGATTAGGCCACGCAACGTTAAGAATCGGCAGATCTGGCGGGGCCGTACTATTGAGATTGGGCAGCGCCTTGCGCTTGCGCGTCGGGTGCGTCCTGGGCGCCGCCGGTTTTGACGCTGCGGCCGTCCGACAGTATCGTAGTGACCGCATAGCCAAACTCCTTGCCGTTCTTGGCCCGGTAGCCTTGAATGGTGACTTCGCTGCCGACCGGCAGGCTGGCCTTGGTGATGCCTTTTTGCCTCAGGCTGAACGGGGCGCCGAATTCGAAGCCCCAGTTCTTGACGCTGCCGTCCGGCTGCTTAGTGTCCAGATACAGCCAGCTATGCGGATTGACCAGTTCCAGCTTGGTTACAACGCCTTTCAGCTCGATAGGCTGTTCGGCATCGAATTCCGCTGAAAAGGCATGATGCGCGTTTGCCGGCAGCGCCGTCAGTGCGAGTAATCCGCTCGCGAATATCCCGGTTATCAGCTTGCCGCTCATATTCATTCGATCTTTCCTGTGCTTGTTCGTTAAAAAATCAGTCGTGGTGGAAACCGCGTGTTTGGAGGGTTTCCAGACTTGGCGATATAGAACAGCAAGATTCAGGCCAGGGTTTTAGGATTGCCCGTTATTAAGGTAAATGTTTTGTATTTTTGCAATCGGCTGCTTTGATGAGGTAATTGCCAGTCGGCACCGGCTTATTGATAAATCTTAGTGCATGGTAGGAATTGGCTGGGCGGGTTAACGGCTGTTGGTTAAGCAACAGCCTGGAAGCATCAACTGTTGATGGGCAGACAGGTTAAACAGTTGGTGTTACGCAGCAAGTTGAATTCAGGTCGGTTTGGTGAAGTGTCGCTAGCGCGACGGTTTGGTTTAATCGGGTTTCACGAAAAACATCCCTGTTTTTCGCCTTGACAGGCGACTAGGTCGTGCAAATCGATCATCCTGCCGATTTGTCGCACCCGAAGGCGAGTTCCTTTTCTTTGCGCGGCCAAAGAAAAGGAACCAAAAGAAAGGCCGCCCGGTTGCCGCTTGTGTCCTGCGCTCCTCGCTTTTAACAGGGGTTGCCAAAAGGGACTCCTGTCCCTTTGGCAACGCGCTGCATCCCTGCAGCGCCCCTGCGGGCTGTTCTCGTCGAAAGCTGCGGTGCTCGGCGCGGCAAACGGGAAAGGGTGCCTATCGTAACCTCAGTTAAACAGGACTTATGCAAGCCTGTTGAGTTAAGTTTCATAGCTTGGGCTACGTGCCAACCGTAACCCAACATCAAGACCAAACTGGATTCCTTAACGCGCAGCCGGTTATTTGGGACGATGCAGACGCTGAAAAAGCCCCATGCCCGCGAACATGGCGGCCGTGAAGACATAGATTTCAACCCGGCCATAACTCAGCGCGGCAATGGCCGGTCCCGGGCAGATGCCGGACAATCCCCAGCCTATGCCGAATAATGCCGCGCCGGTTAAAAGCCGGACATCGATGGGTGCCTTTTTCGGCTCGTTGAAACTTGATGCCAGTATAGGTGCCGGCCGGCGCCGGGCCAACCGTTGTATCAAGGCCAGGGTCGTCAGCGCGCCGGCCATGACCAATGCCAGACTCGGATCCCAGTGCCCGGCGACATCGAGAAAGCCGAGCACTTTCTCCGGATTGGTCATCTGCGCCAGCGTCAGGCCCAGGCCGAACAGCGTTCCGCAAAACAATGCCGAGAGATAGCCGCCCATCATCAACTCCCTGCACCAGGCCAGTGGCGCACGATATACACTGTAACTGCGGCAACGGTCATGAACGTCAATGTCGCCGCGACAGAGCGAGACGAGAGGCGCGTCAGCCCGCAGATGCCGTGGCCGCTGGTACAGCCATTGCCAAGGCCGGTCCCGTAACCCACCAGCAAGCCCGCGACCGACAGCACCGCCAGTGACGGGCTGATATGAAGGCTTGCCGTTTCGTCGCCGGCTACCCTGAACATTAAAGGGCCCAGCAGCAAGCCGGCAAGAAAGCAAAGACGCCAGCCGATATCGCGGCTGCGGGATGAAAACAGTCCGCCCGTAATGCCGGAGATGCCGGCAATGCGTCCGTTGAAAAGCCACAAAAGACCGGCGGAGAGACCTATCAGCCCGCCGCCAGCCAGTGCCGAATAAGGGGTAAAGTTTTCCATACGCTGTCTTTGAGTAACGAGTGAAAATGCTAGATCAGAACCGCTGCGGCCTAGCCGGCAGGAGCGATAGTCGATGGATTTTCGGGCCGGCTATCTGCTTGGGACTCAACCAATTGGCGCTGCTGAAGAAGCCGGGCATCATGGAGGATTGTTCCTTGGCTGATTATTCGCGGCGCGGTCTGAAAACTTCGGCTTCCAGGTCTGGCGGCAAAGGCCATAGTCTTGCTGCCTGCGTCATTGCCGTGGGTGAAATGGCCGTTCGCCGCTTCCGACAAACCCGGCACGCCTGCCATAGCCGCTATGGCGATGCCCAGCAGATAATATTTTTCCAGTGAATCCATAAATGCCCCCTTTTATTCAGTGCCGAATTCATTCTCGTTCAGTACGCATCTGGTCTGTCCAGGCTCGAACTGTGATCAGAGAGCACAGTTTATTAGAGTTTTTTTATTCAATAAAACGATCTAAATAGATAAATATATTTAATTAATAGATATATGATTCTGTATGGCGTAACGTTATCAATGTATGCATTCATGTAAATCGGATACGGCCTTAAGGCTCAGTTGCCGCCCGCTACGCCCATTCAGTTGGGTATGAATGCCGGCCATGATGGACAACGCGATGTTTCAGCGCCGATATCCAGGCCGACCGGCCCGGATACCCGGTTGCTTATACGCGAAATGAATTTGGAAGACGAAACCCTGCAGATACAATTATCTAGTCAGCGGTAAAGCCAGGTTTCTGCAAAGCTCCCGTCTTACATAAAAGGAGACGTACTTGTAGATTGGATTGAGGGTTGGAAACCCAGCTTCCATTATTTCGATAAGCTGGGTTTCTTCCTCAATCAAGCCGATTGATTATAGAAGCTTGATTTCATTTATCGCCGCTCCAGCCCTCAGCAGGGGGGCAGGAGCCTGATCTTTCGATCGCTTTTGCTCGTTGATACAATCCTTCCAGTTGTTTTTCAGCGACATCCGGATGTTTATTAGCAATTGCTTGAATTAATTTTAATTTTGCACGTAACTGATAACCTTGCTTTTCACACAAGCCGTTAGCAATTCTGATAACCTCGTTTTCCATACTGGAATTACAACCTATAAATTGGCTGCAAGAATAGGCGCTGGTTTCTCCTACTAAAGCAACTAGCTGAGCAAGTTGGGCGCTGGTATTAAAATTTGGATAAATTAAAAAATTAGTCAATTTATAAGGACCATCTTTGCCGCTTCCGCCAATATTGCTTCCCATAAATTGGAGTTTAACAGTATTTATTCCTGCATTCAGACTGAGTTGGCTGATTCCCATGCTCCCTATCAAGGTATTATCACTGGTCGAACGCAAGTCAGCAGAAATACCGTAATTACCTGAAACCAGGGTATCAATTGAAACATCAATCTCTAATTTATCAAATAATCCATCCGCATCAGCATCAATTCCTCGATCGCCGACAATGTCTTTAACAATTAAAGGATCGCGCTCGAAATGACTGATATCAATATTCAGTTCACCCAGATTGTTCCATACCCCTAAAACTTTGGGGCCCTTCCAGATATTGAGCGAAGAAACATGCCAAGGCTGAGCACTTAATGTTTTTAATTTTTTTACATCAAAAGTGACACTTAGAGGCGTTTCTGGCTGATCAACCAAGGAAGTTTCCGTAACACTCGTACCTGAAGCGTCTTTAATCTCGGCAGTAACTGAATAAGTTCCCGGCAAGCGAGGCTGCAATTCCTCAAACGTTAGAACGACGTTATTAATTAAACTGTTATTGTCAGAATCGACTAACTTGACATTGAATTGGCCTGAAACAGAAACATCTTTCTCTGATACGGAGAAAGCCTCGTAAACGCGCCCTCGATGGTTGTTCCAGTTGGCGTTGATCACCGTCTTATAATCGCCAGTTTTATCAAGATTAGTAAGTGTCGTGTAAACGCCATCGCCCGCTGAAAGGTCAGGTGCTTGGCCATCATCTTTTAGCGTTAATTGACGTACGGTCGTTCCCGTTGAATCTAATACACCAACGTTTATAGTGGCTCCCGTTGCTGGGAAGCCGGCATAATACAGTATTACTGAAAACGGTATTTCTGTATTAGGTGTTATAGGCTGTGAAGGATTTCCAATGATTGCTCTATATTGCAAACTTGGATCCTCCAAGACAGAAAATCCTGCTTTTTCTTGATCCCGGGCCTTTACTGTAAACGCAAAAGTGCCTGTGATCGCAGAATCTGAACCAATTGTAATTAAGGATTCATTGTTAATATCGCTTGTATCAATTGACCAATTAATGCCGTAGTTACTGGCATTGCTTTCATTAATTGATGTGCCATTAGGTAATGTCAAAATAATATCACTGCTATTTGCTCCGGTTACGAAAGCAGAAAAGCTATCATTTGATATTAAAAATTGTTCGCTAATGGAACCATTCTTTTCGGTTTGAAAAACCTGAGCCATTGGGATAAGGGGTAATGCTTGGCTTGTTATACTTACAGTAGCAACAATTAACCCGCTAATATACGAAAATATTTTCATTTTAAAGCCCCCCATCCAAGCGCATTTTTACCTTGTGAAATTGCTTCATCTTGTGATTGTTTATCAATTACAGTTCCGTGGTTTTTTCCATTAGCTCCGGTTAGAGATATTGTACTTATTATGCCCGGTGCTCCATGAGTGTAGTGGTCTAATTTTGATGGACACCGTTATAGGAGGAAAATACCCTACCTAAACGGAGAAAATGATGACTCAAAAACGCAGGAAATTCGATGACAGCTTCAAGCTTAAAGTCGTGCAATTGATCAAAGAGCAAGGCCTGAGAACTATAGGATATGCTGAACATAGTGAAGCGCATCAATCGCGAAAAATGCGCCTCGTACCTCGGCACATCCAATAGACTGACGAAATCCGGCCAATTTAAAAAAGTCGGAGAATCGAAAGATCAAATCTCTGAAAGACTGATTCGTGCTTGAAATCGCACATGCTGGAAAACGATGTGCAGGTTTTACTCCTCAGCAGAATAACGAACGGTTAAATAGCCAAAATCTTCCTTGTTATCAATATCGAGTTCCGCTTCGGGCAAGGGGATTTTCAGCAGGCTATTTTCGAATTGCATTAAAAGTGGCTTGGCGCCCCGGTCGCCTCTGAGCGTCAGCAGATGCTCGAAAAATCTGGCCGGAAACAATGCCGGAGCGATGATATTGACTGGCAACGATCTGGAGCGGCGCGCTTTGCCAGTCATGCAGCAGCTTTTGCAGGCGGGCGGTGGTAATCAGCGGCTGATCGGCAAGCAGGATCAGCGTAGCGGCGGCCGGCTCAGGCAAGGCCTGCACGCCGGTTCGGATGGAAGAGGCTATACCTTCCTGCCAGTCCGGGTTAATGATTGCAGTGACGGCACCAAGATCGATGGCTGCCTGTATAGGTTCGGCATGGGCGAGTTTGTCAAAATTGAGCGAGCATTCAGAAGCAAGGAGCGGTTGCCCCATGCGGCTGGATGCGCCGGCCGCCAGAACAATGGCGTAAACGTTATCAATGTATGCATTCATGTAAATCGGATGCGGCCTTAAGGCTCAATGGCTGCCCGCTGCGTCCATTCAGTTCGGCATGAATGCCGGCCATAATGGACAACGCGATTTCTTCCGGCGTTTCAGCGCCGATATCCAGACCGACCGGCCCGAATACCCGGTTGCTTATTCGTGAAGCATCGCTGCCGAGGCTTTGCAACAGCCTGTCCTTGCGATGTGAGGGACCTAACAGCCCGATAAACGGAATGTGAGAAAACATGATCGATTTGAGGTAGCGCTCATCGTATTCGATGTTATGCGTCATCAATACCAGCGCGTTGAACCGATTCAGTTCCAGACTGCTGTTCAGATCCTGCGGCATGAGGTGAAGCAGGCGGTCGGCCTGAGGAAAACGCTCTTTTTTGATATGACCGGGCCGGTGATCGACCACTGTAACGCGCCAGCCTAGCGACTTGGCGAGCTGCACGAGAGGGATGGCATCGGCGCCGGCGCCCAATACCAGCAATTGCAATGGCGGCTGGAGAGGATCGTAAAATGCCCCAACGGCCTGATTGTTGATTACATGCGATTCGATGCGCGATTTTTGTTGCAATAAGGTTTGCAAAGTCGGTGCCGTGAAAGGAAAAGGCGTGGTAGTCAACAACTGCCGCTTAACTGATCTCAGCAGAAGGAAGTGATGGCCGACCGGAAAGTCGGGATGCCCGGATTCATATACAGTGACCAGAACGCCGGCCAGATTGGCTTCGGCGGCATCGGCAATGACATTCAGCGGTCTGAAATCCTCTTCCGCTTTCAATAACTGCAGCAAAACCCTGACCGCGCCGTTGCAGCCCAGGCCCAGCCCCCAGACCACGTCATCCGGGGAGCGCATATCGTAAAAAACCGCCTTGGCCTCGCCGGTCTCGAAAACCGATAGCGCCTGCTCGATCAGATCCCGCTCGAAACAGCCGCCGCCCAGCAACCCGATCAATTTGCCTTGTTTGGTTATTAACATGCGCGCGCCGGCTTTTTGATAGGTCGAGCCGAAAGTTTCAATGATGGTAGCCAGTACGCAGTCTTCGGCCTGTTGCTTCAGTTGCCGGTAGGCATTGATCAGGTGATTGATTTTATTGGCCATGACTTATCCGGGGCTTTTTCCTGCGGTGAATTCATCGATGATTTTGTGCATGCTAACTCCAGCTCAGATCGGTTCGCAGCAAGGGCAGTTGCCGCACGCGTATGCCGGTAGCCGCGAAGATCGCGTTGCAGACGGCCGGCGCCAGCGGCGGCAGGGCCGGTTCGCCGAGACCGGTCACCGGATGGTTGGTCTTGAGAAAATGCACGTCCACCCGCGTCGGGGCATCGTCGATGCGGATCATCGGATAATCGCCGAAATTGCTCTGGACGATGCGGCCTTTCTCGATATTCAGTTCCTGGAACATCAGCGCGCCGAGACCGTCGACTACCGATCCCTGCACCTGATTTTCCGCGCCGCTGAGATTGACGATTTGCGAACCGATGTCGGTCGAAACCACGACGCGGTCGACCTTGAGCTTGCCTTCCCTGGACACGGTGACTTCGGCGACCTGAGCAATATAGCCGCGATGGCTGAAATGGAAGGCGATGCCCTGGCCCTGTCCGCGCGGAAAGGTTTTTTTGCCCCACTCGGCTTTTTCCGCCACATGCCGCAGCACGTGCTTCATGCGGTCGACGTCATAGGGAATGCCTTGTTTGTCGGTGCCCAGGAGAAAGCCCTTGTCGCCCAGGATTTCCAGACGAAATTCCAGCGGGTCGCGGCCGGCGGCATGCGCCAGCTCGTCGATAAAGCTGTGAAACACCCACGCCAGTACGTTGCTGCGCGGCGCGCGCCAGGGGCCCATCGGAATGCCGCATTCCAGAGGCGTCTGCTCCAGGAGGCAGTTTTCCACCCAGCGGCCGGGAAATTCGTCGCCGGACAGGTTGGCGCCGCTGCCGAGTTCCAATGAAGGTTTGCCGTCCACGACGACCTGATGGGCGAACGTCACAAAATGGTTGTGCCAGGCGATCAGCTTGCCCTTGTCGTCGAGCCCGCCGCGCAGGAAGTGGAAGCCGCCGGCGCGGTATTGGTCGTGACGCAGATCGTCCTCGCGCGTCCAGGTCAGCTTGACTGGCGCCGCCACGCGCTGGGCGATGGCCGCCGCTTCGATAATATAGTCCGGTATCAGGCGTCGTCCGAAACCGCCGCCGCTGCGGGTAATGTGCAGGGTGATTTGGTCCTTGGGGATGCCCAGTGTCTGCGAGCCAATTTTCTGGCCGGCTTCGGGATTTTGCGTAGGCGCCCAGATTTCAATCGTCCCGTCCTTGTGCCAGGCGGTGCAATTCTGCGGTTCTATGCTGGCGTGCGAGATGAAGGGATAACTGTAAGCCGCTTCGACCGTTTTATCGGCTTTCTCGAGCGCCGTCTTGGCATCGCCGTCATTGCGCAGAACCTCCGCGCCGGGCTGCCAGGACAGTTCCTGAGCCCTGGCGGCGAAACCCGTCCAGCTTTCCGCCGCCACCTTGCCTTCATCCCAGACGACCTTTAGATGTTTGCGGGCGCTGAAGGCCTCCCAGGTCGAGTCGGCGACGATAGCCACGCCGGGCAGCAAGCCTTTGAGATCGGCGCCGCCTTCGATAATGAAGGCGGCGCGCACGCCGGGCAGCGACTTGATCTCGTCCAGATTGGCGCTGACGACCTTGCCGCCGAAAGCCGGCGATTTCTCGTAGACCGCATAAAGCAGGCCCGGCAATTGGACGTCGATGCCGAACAGGGGCTTGCCGGTCACGATGGATGGATTGTCGACGCCGCCGATGCGCGTGCCGAGCAGTTTGTAACTTTCAGGCGATTTCAACCGGACCGATCCGGCATCAGGAACCGGCAGGTCGGCGGCCGTGGCGACCAGCTGACCATAGCCAAGCTTGCGGCCGGTAGCCGGATGATGGACGGCGCCGTCCCGGGCGATGAGTTCCGATGCGGAAAGCACCCAAATCCGCGCGGCCGCTTCGACGAGCATGGTGCGCGCGGTCGCGCCGAGCCGGTGGAACTCCTCGTAATTGGTCGGCGTCGAGCGCGAGCCGCCGGCATTCTGGCTGCCGTAAGCCGGATCGAGGTCGCCCTGGATGATGAGAACATCCTTCCAGTTGACCTCCAGTTCCTCGGCGATGATCATGGGCAAGGAGGTCTTGATGCCCTGGCCGATTTCGGGCTGCTTGCTGATCAGCGTCACCGCGCCGCTCGGAGCGATGCGGATGAAAGCGTTGGGTCTGAACGCCTCCTGTTCAGCGAGGGCGGACGGCTTGGCGACCAGATTCGCCGCGCTGTAGGCCGTATTCAGATAAGAGCCGAGGATCAGGCCGCCGCCGGCCAGCGCGGACTTGCGCAGAAAGTCGCGGCGGCCGGCATTTTCAAGAAGATCTGCACTCATACTGACTCCTTGCCGGCGATTTCAGCCGCGCGATGGATGCCCGCGCGAATACGCAGATAAGTGCCGCAACGGCACAGATTGCCGGCCAGTGCGGCGTCGATGTCCTGGTCCGAAGGATGCGGATTTTTTTTCAGCAGCGCGGCGGCGGTCATGATCTGGCCGGCCTGGCAATAACCGCATTGCGGCACATCGAGTTCCTGCCAGGCCTGCTGCAAGGGATGCCCGCCGTTCGGAGCTAGCCCTTCAATGGTGGTGATCCGGTTTTTTTCGACGTTGGAGACAGGTGTCAGACAGGCTCGGGTAGGCACACCGTCGATATGCACGGTACAGGCGCCGCACTGGCCGACGCCGCAGCCGAACTTGGCGCCGACCAGGTTGAGATGGTCGCGCAGCACCCACAACAAAGGGGTGTCAGAGGCAACGTCCACGGTTCTCGGCTCGCCGTTGACGTTGAGTGTGTATTTGCTCATAGGAAATGGATTCGCTTATAGATCGAGGGAAAAAAGTTATCCGCGTAGCTCCATCACTTACCGGAGGAATGAGCAAGGTAAAAAACTTCATACTCTCATCTGTTCCTGCCGATCGGATAAAGGCAATACGGTGGTTTCGTTTAACGAACGCAAAATTCGTACCGAGTAAGGGCGGAGCTGGAGTTAATGTCCGGATGCGGCGGGACGGAGGCATATTGTCTCGTTTGAGATGTTTGGCATTGATTATGTGCGTCGCTTGGCTCAGACATCGTGGAAACGTTAGGGACGGGGGGTGTAAACCCAATGCCGTTAAGTTAAGCCGTTCGTGGTGAGCCCTTCGGCTGCGCTCAGGACAGGCTTGTCGAACCATGAATGGCTTAACGACTTGTTCCGCTCACCCTTCGACAAAGCCTTTAGTCCTGAGCGTAGTCGAAGGAGCAGGGCGAACGAAACAAGTCTTAACTTAATGGCATTGGTTGCAAACCCCGTCCCGCTTGCACATTGACGATCTGTTGCCAAATCAACAGCGGAGTAACAGTTCCTGTTTACCAGGCAGCATTATGGTCAGCCTGTCTCTGTCCTTTGCAAGCAAGTCAAACCGCTATGCGCCATTGCGGGCGCTGTTGATTTCCGAGCAGTCAATCAACAGCAAATGCTGATAATCCAGCAGAACCAAGAGCGGTGCCCGCCGGCTGCGCAGGGCTTGCCTGACTCTTTGCGCTCATAAGAACTTCCATATTATCAATGATATAGCAAGATGCAGTCGTTCTTGTCCAAACTTGGCATCGGTTTTGCAATAAACGTGCAAGTAATAACCTGTAATGACGAGTCCTATCATGACGATACCTATCATGCCGCCCAACAAATCCGCTCAGCAGGCGCCGGGGCCTTTATACGCGCGCATCCGTGACGAACTGCGGGCCGATATCGTTGTCGGCACCTACCAGCCTCACCAGCGGCTGCCGTCGGAAAGCGATCTGATCGGCCGTTACGGCGTCAGCCGCATTACCGTGCGTCAGGCTTTGGGGGAGTTGGAGAAAGAAGGACTGCTTTTCAAAGTGGTCGGCAAGGGAATGTTCGTTTCCAAGCCCAAGCCGTTTCAATCGTTGGCGCGCCTTCAGGGCTTTGCGGAAGCGATGGCGCAGCAGGGGCACGAAATCTACAACCGCCTGATCAGCCTGAAATTCCTGCCCGCCAGTGCGAAAGTAGCGCAGCAGCTTGGCCTGGAAGAGGGCAGCCTGGTAACGGAGCTGAGGCGGGTGCGCCATCTCAACCGGGAGCCGGTGTCGTTCGACATCACTTATTTGAGCGTCAGCATCGGGGAACGGCTCGCCAAAGAGGACCTGACTACCCGCGATCTTTTCCTGATCCAGGAGAACGATTACGGCATTCCGCTTGGCTACGCCGATTTGACTATCGATGCGGTGCTGGCCGATGCAGAGCTCGCCGGATTACTGCAGGTCTCCGAGGATTCGCCGATTCTGCGCATCGAGCGGCTCACCCACAACAGTGACGGCATCCCGCTGGATTTCGAATACCTGTACTGCCGGGCGGACAACTTTCAATTCCGGCTGAGAGTTGCGAGATGACAAGCAGGGCATGACTCATGGCTGGCAGGATTGCGGACCTGTTGAAAATCTGAAATTAAAAAAATAAATAAAACTGACTGGACAACCAAAGGTTAATTAAAACAAGGGGAATTTAATTGTGATTGTTTTTGAATCTGCGGCTAAAAAGTCAGTAGCAGTGCCGTTATCTGATTCTTCAGGTCATCAGAAAGGCTTTAACAAAAATGGCTTTTCATCGGCATTGGCCAAGAGCATGGTTCTTGCATCTTTATGGGTTGTTCAGCCTGATGCCTATGCCGACAACATGGATTCGCCTTACTTGAAACTTGGAAAAATCGATACCTTTTACGACCGCAAGGACAATGGCGATTTTCAGGTCAACAGCTTTCTCTGGTCACCTGTCTTTAAAGGCGGTTACGGGATCATAGCGCCTGAGAACGGCGGACAGGACACGCATTATTTCGGCGGCTATGTGCGCCCGCTGCTGACGCATCCGGAACTGGGGGATGCCTTCCTGGGGGCACAGGAAGTGCTCGTCGGCGACAGCAGCCAGACCGAGGTGCAAGGCGAATACCGGCTGCCTTCCGGCCTGGGTTTCGGCGGCGGTTTCGTCGACCGGGAATTCAGCGACCAGGACATTCAGTTTGCCAGGGTCTCTTATAAAAACCAGTGGCAGGGCATCCGGTACATCCTGTCGACGCAATGGCAGAATTTTCAGGGCCAGGATTATCCCGGCGGCTATGTCGCGCTGTACAACACAGAGCTGATGGCCTCATGGGGAAGCGACGGCGAACAGTGGCGAAGCTCTTTCGGTTACGTTATGCCGGACCACGGACAGTTGTTGCGTCCCGCACTCGAGGTTCTGTATATCGACAACACCATCGGCAAGGTCGATGGCTCCAAGGATTTGATGATAAGCGGCAGCCTGGGTTTCCGTAACGGTTTTTTGAGTCATGAAGCGCGTCTGGGGCGGGCAATGGGGCCGACCGGCATGGAGTTTACCAATCCCGTGGCTCATTTAACGCCTACTTTTAACAGGCGTTTAAATACCTGGGAGCTCGGCGAACTGGTCGATTTTCGCTATATCAACAAAGCGCTGCCTAATGGTCGCCGGGAAGAAACGCTGGAGGCGGTCGTCTTTCCGGGCCAGTTAGTGGGACATGACAGCTTGCTGAGTTCCATATTCGTTGGCGGGGGTATGACCAGCCCGAACCCCGGAGAAAACGGCGTCAGCGGCCTGTTGGGTTATGCCGGACGCATCAAGCACGTGGGCTCAAACCTTCGTCTCCAGCATGATTTTGACCGGGACGATACGTCGCTCTATTTCGGTTTGATTTATTGGCTGTAATGCATTGAACAGCCATTCGCATTGATAAAAATCAGGAGAATAAATTTATGTCTCATATTGTTGCCATAGCAGGCAGTACAGCTGAACAGTCAAAATCCACTGACTTGCTGAAACGGATCCTCGCCCAGGTTGAAGCGTATGGTTTTTCCACGCAACTGCTGTCCGTGCGGGATATTCCGGCGCAAGAATTGATTTACGGGGCCGGAAAGGACAGTCCGCACCTGAACCATGTGACCGGACACATTGAGCGCGCAGCCGGCGTCATCGTTGCGTCTCCGGTTTACAAGGCTTCCTACAGCGGTGCCCTGAAAGCTTTTCTGGATCTGCTGCCGCAAAAATCCCTGGCCGAAAAAATCGTCCTGCCGATCATGACGGCCGGGTCCTCTAAACACCTGCTCGCCATCGATTACGCGCTGAAGCCCGTGTTGACCGCTTTAGGCGCCACGCATGTGCTGAGCGGCTTTTTTGTCTCGGACGACCTGATTCAAAGGGACCCGTACGGGCTCTTGTCACTGGACGATGAAACCGAGTCAAGACTCAGGGAACAGGTTCGCGCGTTAGTGTTTGCAGCCGGTTTGCCCACACCTCAAAAAGACTATGAACCAACAGAATATTAATCAACCCGGGGGGAATTTTATGAGTAAGAAACGCTTTTTCACAGCCATTCAGTCATTAATGGCGGTTGCCGCTATGGCGACAGCAGTTTCCAGCACAGCTTACGCGGCAGGCGAGGACTGGCCGAAGGAAATCACTCTGGGCTATCAGAAGTACGGCCCCTTGATTATTCTCAAATCGACCGGCGAGCTGGAAAAGCGCCTGAAAGAGCACGGCGTGACAGTGAACTGGGCGGAATTCCAGTTCGGGCCGCCGATGCTGGAAGCATTGAACGCCGGCAGCCTGGATTTTGCCATTACCGGCGAGACGCCGCCTGTCGCCGCTCAGGCGTCCAAGGGCTCTTCCATTGTCTACATCGCCAACGAGCCCGCCTCGCCGCAGGGCGAAGGCATTGTCGTCAAAGCCGATTCCGAACTGAAAACCATTGCCGATCTGAAGGGCAAGAAGGTGGCGGTCGCCAAAGGCTCGAACGCGCATTTTTTCCTGATCCAGGCCCTGGCGAAAGCCGGCCTGACGCTGGACGACATCAGCGTGGCCTATTTGGCGCCGGCGGATGCCAGGGCCGCTCTTGAGCGCGGCGACGTGGCGGCCTGGTCGATCTGGGATTATTTCTATGCCGCCGCCGAAATCCAGCTGGGCGCGCGCGCTTTAACGACCGGCGAAGGCATCGTGAACAACTACGCGTTCTATACCTCAAGGCGCGACTTTGCCGAGCAATATCCGGCGCTGCTCGACGTAGTGCTCGATGAAGTCCGCAAAACGGACCAATGGATCAAGGACAATCCCGCCGAAGCCTCGCAAAAACTGGCGACGCATGTCGGCATCGACGCCAAAATCCTCGAAAGAGCATTGCGCCGCAGCAACTACGGTCCGGAGCCTTTGAAGCCTGAAGTAACCGCCGCTCAGCAGAAGATTGCCGATACGCTGCTGGCCGTCAAATTACTGCCCAATCAAATCAAGGTGCAGGACGCCGTCTGGCAGCCGCAAGGCAGATAAACGTTACAGTAGCCGGAACCCAAGGTTCCGGCAGTTCAAATCAACCGGATAAACAACCGATCAGGGGACAGTATTATGAAAATTTTTTGGTTCTTACCCACGCAAGGCGATGGCCGCTATTTAGGTTCGGCCGTCAATGCCCGGCCGGCGAATCATCACTATCTGACTCAAATTGCACGCGCTGCCGATGAACTGGGTTACGAAGGCGTTTTGATTCCGACCGGCCGCACCTGCGAGGATGCCTGGATTGTCGCGTCGTCGCTGGTTTCCGTGACCAATCGCCTGAAGTTTCTGGTCGCTTTGAGGCCGGGCGTGCTATCGCCGGCGGCGGCAGCGCGGATGACATCGACGCTGGACCGTTTCTCCGACGGCAGGCTGTTGCTGAATGTGGTCGTTGGCGGCGATGCGGCCGAGCTGGCCGGGGACGGGATTTTTCAATCGCATGACGACCGTTACGAACATGCCGAGGAGTTTCTGCATATCTGGCGGGAATTGCTGGAAGGCAGGAAAGTGGACTTTCAGGGAAAACATACCCGCATAGAGGGCGGCAGACTGCTTTTCCCTTCCGTGCAAAAACCGCATCCGCCGCTGTATTTCGGCGGCTCGTCTCCTGCGGCGCACCAGTTTGCGGCGAATGAGATGGACGCGTATTTGAGCTGGGGCGAGCCGCCCGCGCAAGTGGCGGAAAAAATCGCCGATGTGCGCGAGAAGGCCGCGAAAAACGGCAGAACGCTGAAATTCGGCTTGCGCCTGCACGTGATCGTGCGGGAAACCGATGAGGAGGCCTGGGCCGCCGCCGACGACCTGATCAAATATGTTGATGATGATGCGGTAGCCAAGGCGCAACAGGCTTTCAAAAGATCCGATTCCGAAGGCCAGCGGCGCATGGCGGAACTGACCCAGTGGGGCGGCTCGCGCACCCGCGAAGCGCTGGAAGTGTCGCCGAACTTGTGGGCCGGAGTGGGCCTGGTCCGGGGCGGCGCAGGAACGGCGCTGGTCGGCTCGCCGGAAACGGTGGCCGCAAGAATCAAGGAATATGCGGATCTGGGCATCGACAATTTCGTGCTGTCCGGCTATCCGCACCTGGAAGAAGCCTATCGCGTCGCGGAATTGCTGTTTCCGTTGCTGCCTGTCAACGCCGGCAAGCAGAAAGAAGACGCCGTCGTTTATTTGAGCCCGGTCGGCGATACCGGCCATGTCGATGTGTCATCGGAACTGAAGGTCGGTGCATCATGAGCATCGGTCAATTGTTGCCTGACCGGTCAAGACTGATCGGCCGGATTTCAGGGTGGTTCCTGCCTGTTTTCCTGATCGCCGCCTGGTGCATTGCTGCCCAGAACAGCTGGATTTCTTCCCGGATTCTGCCGGCGCCTTTCGATATCGTCAACTCGGCGGTTAACCTGACCGCGTCCGGGGAACTGGCGAAAAACATCCTTGCCAGCGCCGAGCGCGCAAGCTGGGGGCTTTTGATCGGCGGCAGCATCGGCTTCCTGCTGGGTCTTCTTAACGGTCTGTTCAGGACCGCAGAGCGTTTTCTCGATACCACCGTGCAGATGGTCAGAAACGTGCCGCATCTGGCGTTGATTCCGCTGGTCATCATCTGGTTCGGCATCGGCGAGGAAGGCAAGGTGTTTCTGGTGACGCTGGGGGTGTTTTTCCCGATCTATGCCAACACCTATCACGGCATAAAAACGACCGACCCGCAATTGATCGAGATGGGCCGCGTTTATGGCCTGAGCCCCTGGCAGCTGTTTTCCCAGATCATTTTTCCGGGCGCGCTGCCTTCTATCCTGGTGGGGCTGCGTTATTCGCTGGGGCTGATGTGGCTGACGCTGATCGTCGCGGAGACCATCGCTACCACCTCCGGCATCGGTTACATGGCGATGAACGCCCGTGAGTTCATGCAGACGGATGTCGTGATTCTGGCCATTCTGATCTACGCCTTGCTGGGCAAGCTGGCCGATGCGGCGGTCCATTTTCTTGAAGGCCGTATTCTGCAATGGCATCCCGGTTTTAACCACAAATAAGGCAAGCAGCGCAATTTTCGCAATGAAAGCAAATTCAAAGCATACATCCAGTCTTACGCTCAAACTGCAACAGGTAAGCAAACGGTTTGGCGAACTGACCGTTCTGGAAAATTTAAACCTGATGATCGAACCGGGCAGTTTTGTCGCCATTGTCGGGCGAAGCGGTTGCGGCAAGAGCACCTTGTTGCGGCTGATTTCAGGGCTGGACCAGCCGGATGAAGGCACCGTTTTTTACGATGACAAAGTGCACCGGCAGCTCAACGGCCATGCCCGGGTCATGTTTCAGGAAGCGCGCCTGCTGCCCTGGCAGAGAGTGCTCGATAACGTCGGCCTGGGTCTGGGCAAGGCGGGAAAGGGCCGGGCGCTGGAGGCATTGAGGCATGTCGGGCTTGAATCCAGGGCCAATGACTGGCCATCGGTTCTGTCAGGCGGGCAACGGCAGCGCGTGGCGCTGGCGCGCGCCCTGGTGCACGAGCCGCGCCTGCTGTTGCTGGATGAGCCACTGGGGGCGCTGGACGCCTTGACCCGGATAGAGATGCAGCAACTGATAGAAAAAGTATGGCTGGAAAGCGGATTCACGGCCGTACTGGTCACGCATGACATTTCGGAAGCCGTCACCTTGGCCGACCGCGTCATTCTGCTCGACGGCGGCAAGATTGATCTGGATATCCGCGTTGATCTGCCGCGCCCGCGCCACCGCGACAACCCCAGGTTGATTCAGCTGGAAGAAGAAATACTGCACCGCGTGCTGAATTCTCCGGAGATCGTTTAACTGAAGCCCCGGTTGCGGCATTTATAACTGATGTTACGCACGGGCGGTTTCACCCCGTTTGCCGTGCCGAGCACCGCAGCTTTCGGCGAGAATAGCCCGTAGGGGCGCTGCATGGATGCAGCGCGTTGCCAGAGGGCCAAGGATGGCCCTTCTGGCAACCCTCGGCGAAAGCGAGGAGCGCAGGATACAAGCGGCAACCGGGCGGCCTTTTCTTTGGTTACTTTCTTTTGGCCGCGCAAAAGAAAGTAACTCGCCTTCGGGTGCGATAAACCCGATTAAATAAAGCCGTCGCGCTAGCGACACTT
>NZ_JAZHOC010000019.1:0-54241 GCF_036553575.1 Methylobacter sp. Wu1
AATTTGGTAAACCGTATGGCTGCCGTATCTATAGTCCATTGCCACCTCCTTGGCCAGATTATCGCAGCTAAAGCTGACCGGCTAAAGCCGGTGGTTTAAACCTTATGATGGAAAATTAAGCAATGGAGTTATGACGATGAAAGCAGTATTAATGACTGAAAAAGGCGGTCCGGAAGTTCTGCAGTTACAGGACATAGCGGAACCGGAAATAACTCATCCGGCTCAGGTAAAAATCCGTCTTAAGGCAGCCGGCATCAATCCCATCGATACCAAGGTGCGGGCTAACGGGCTTTTCTATAAGGATGCGCTGCCGGCCGTGCTGGGTTGCGATGGCGCCGGCACCATCATTGCCGTAGGCGATGGCGTGACAAATTATAAGATCGGTGATGAGGTATGGTTTTGCAATGGCGGCCTGGGAAAGGAGCAGGGCAATTATGCCGAATATACGGTTGTAGACAGCCGCTGGGTAGCTTTGAAACCTAAAACCATTTCGTTTACCGAAGCGGCGGCCCTGCCGCTGGTCTTGATTACGGCATGGGGTGCCTTATTCGAGCGAGGCGGTCTGCAGTCAGGACAAACGGTTTTGGTCCACGCCGGCGCCGGCGGCGTAGGGCATGTGGCCATACAGTTGGCAAAGCATAAAGGCGCCCGTGTCATCACGACGGTCAGTTCCCGGGAAAAAGCCGATTTTGTGCGCGATTTGGGCGCTGATGACGTTATTTTTTACCGGGATGAGAATCTGCAGGATCGCATCAACAGCTTGACCGAAGGAAAGGGCGCCGATCTGGTTTTCGATACGGTCGGCCCTGAGGCCTTTAAAGCCAGCATAGAGGCTACGGCTCATTTCGGCAGTATCGTGACGCTGCTGGACCCCGGCATGATCAGTCTGGCTGAGGCCCGCATGCGCAATTTGAAGATCGGTTTTGAATTGATGCTGACGCCCATGCTGAGAGAGCTTGATGCCGCTCGCGAAAAGCATGTGGAGATTTTAAAGCAATGCGCCGGACTGATTGACCGCGGGGATCTAAAGACTCGCGTCAGCCATGTATTGAAACTCGATCAGGCAGCCAATGCGCATAAGCTATTAGGGGAAGGTCACATGACCGGAAAGGTTGTGCTCGAAATATAACCGGCCAGCTCTGTTTGATAAGGATTAAAGCTGAACAGATTTGCACATTGGGCATCGTCAGTCAACGTGGGCGTACCAGTTATAAGCTTGTAACTGAGAAAAATCATGGGAATTTAAGGTTTCTTATTTATACTGAAAAATGTTATAGATTTTTCAAGTGTTACATTAACGATAGCTAGGCTTTTCAATTATTTCAATCCGTCTTGGCTTCGTCAGGAAGTGTATGGAATGTTTTTGAATATCAGAAAAGTTAACGCCGTGTTAAGGCAGGTCAAAGATGTTGAGCAGTTTACAAAAACAAAGAAAAATTATTGTTGCTGATGCAGATCCTGCCTCAAGAATTGAAATGATAGAATTTCTGCAAGCGCGGGGATTCAATAACTTGGCTGTTGCCGCCGATGGCGATCAGATTCATGAAATACTGCGCGCCTATCAACATGAACCGGAGCTATTGGGGGCGGTTATCATTGATGAGAAATTGCCCTGCTGTCAGATTGAGGAATTGTGCCAAGTCTTGCCGCATGAGGATGAAGGGATTTTCCTGCCCTTCATTGTGCTTGTTGATGAGCCGCCGAAGAACAAGACTCTGGCATCAGGAGGCAAATGCCAGTTTTATGAGCTGGTTCGTCCGTACCTTGCTACCGAATTGCTCATGCTGGTTGAGTTTCTTTTGGTCTTGAAGGACGAGCGTTTTCTGCGTTATAAGCAGAAAGAAGAACTGATTTCCCAACTGGCCGCGCGCAAATTGCTTAATGCGAAATTGGAATATCTGGTTATCCATGACGATCTGACCGGCTTGCTGAACCGGCGCAATCTTGAGCAGCATCTGTATATGGAGCTGCATGAACATGCCAAATCCCGGCAAAATGGCGTGTTATTGTTTATCGATCTGGACAGATTCGGATTGATCAATGATCTGGAAGGGTTTGCGGCCGCTGACGGATTGCTGGTTGAAGTAGTGGCCGTTATTAAAAAGGCGATTCAGGCAAAAGGCCTGTTCGCTCGGGTCGGATCGGACGAGTTGTGCCTGTATCTGGAAAATTCGACCCTCGATAATGCAATGGTTATTGCGGAGCGTATTTGTAAAAGACTGGATGAATTTCGCTTTACCATAGACAATGCCTGTTACCACATCACGGCCTCTATCGGCATCGCTTCTTTAAAATCTTCCAGAATTGTCAAGTATCCCGGCGAGCTGATATCCAGAGCGCATCAGGCCTGCTCGATAGCCAAAAACAAAGGCCGCAACAGAGTATGGCTGTATTGCGAAGACGACCAGGCTTTCAAGGAAAGGCAGCGTGATATCCACTGGATGTCCTTAATCCGGGATGCGCTGTTGAATGACAGATTCTTTCTTGTTTTTCAGCCTGTGGTGGGTTTATCCGACGGCGAAATCTCCCACTATGAGGTCTTGATCAGAATGAGGGGCAGCGACGAACATGTGATTGACCCGGGCGAGTTCATCCCGGTTGCGGAAAGGATGGGGCTTATCTACAGCATCGATGCCTGGGTGGTCGATAAAGCCATAGATTTTTTGGCTTCGCTGCCACAGGAATTGTCGCATGTAAAGCTGGCAATCAACCTGTCCTGCATGGCCTTTCAGGATGATTCGATCGCCGCCTTCATTCAGCAGAAACTGGATACGTCCTGGGTCGGCGGCGACCGTCTCACCTTCGAAATCACTGAGACGGCGGCAGTGGGCAATTTTGAACAGACCCTGTCCATGATCAATCAGATCCGTGCATTGGGCTGCCAGATTGCCCTGGATGATTTCGGCGCCGGCTTTTGCTCGTTCAATTATCTGAAAATATTCCCCGTTGAGTATGTGAAAATCGACGGCCTGTTTATACAGAATCTGGTCAATGATGAAACCGACCAGATACTGGTCCGCTCAATGCAGCAGATAGCCAGGAAGCTGGGCAAGAAAACCATTGCCGAGTATGTCGAATGTCCCCGAACGATCAAAATTCTGAAGGAAATCGGGATCAATTACGGTCAAGGCCACATTTTCGGCAAGCCCAACGAGCAGCTCTTGTCCCGAAGCGCTTTTCGAAGGCACGATTTGACTAAGTCACGCTGTGCCAGCTAAGCTTGATTTAATCGTTTTTTAAAAGCCAGCCTGTATTATTCATTTATCGTTCATTTTATACAGATAGATTGAGGGTTGCTGATTCAGGCAATCCTATTTATGTATAATAAGAAATGCTGTCAGGATGATAATTATGAAAATGAATATTGTAAGAGGCTATGGTAGAAAAAACGAAAAAGCGCGGGGTTCGATATGTCCAGAAAAAAAAGGTGAACAGGCCGGCTTCTCATTGGTTTAGAAAGTCGATCTGGGCCTTTATTGCCGGATTCACGTTTGTTCTGCTGAGCTATCTGGGTTATCTGGATTACAACGTACGCAAGCAGTTTGAAGGGAACCGCTGGGCCATCCCCGCCCGTGTCTACGCCAGCCCGGTTGAGCTCTATGCCGGCTATGGCCTTTCCGCGGCAAAGTTTGAAGATTTATTACAGACGCTGCATTATCGCAAGGATGCCCAGTTATCATCGGAAGGCACGTATTTCAGACAGGGACCGTATGTCAGCCTGAAGACCCGCAGTTTTACCTTCTGGGATCAGCAGCAGTCATCCAGTCTTTTGCGTGTGGGCTTTACCGATTCCAGCATAGCCAATATCGTCGATCTGGCCCAATCGAAAGAAGTGGCCATCGTGCGCATGGATCCGGTACAGATCGGCAGTTTTTATCCCACCATTAAGGAAGACCGTATACTGATCAAATGGCAGGATGCGCCCGAGGCTCTTATCAAAGGCCTGCTGGCGACTGAAGATCGGGACTTCTACGACCATTTCGGCATTTCACTGAAAGGCATCGCCCGCGCCATGTGGGCTAATGTCCGAGCCGGCGGCATCGTGCAGGGCGGCAGCACCATCACTCAGCAGTTGGTCAAGAATTTTTACCTGACGTCTGAACGCAGCCTGTGGCGTAAAGTCAATGAAGTTTTCATGTCGCTGATACTGGAAGCCCGCTTCAGCAAGAATGCGATTCTTGAAGCTTATTTGAACGAGGTTTTCCTCGGCCAGGACGGCGGCAGCGCCGTGCATGGCTTCGCGCTGGCCAGTGAATTTTATTTTGGCAGCAATTTAAAAGATCTGCCGTTGGAACAGGTGGCTTCGCTGGTCGCTCTGGTTCGCGGGCCTTCTTATTATGATCCGCGGCGTTATCCTGAGCGCGCCCTGCAACGGCGCAATCTGGTTCTGGATGAGATGGCGGCGGAAGCTTACATCACGCCTGAGCAGGCGACTGCGGCGAAAGCGAAGCCGCTGAATGTGGTTGATCGTACGCATCGCTCGGCAAACCGCTATCCAGCCTTTCTTGACCTGGTCAAACGGCAGTTGAGACAGGAATACCGCGAGGAAGATTTAACATCCGAAGGTCTGGCTATTTTTACGACGCTGGATACCGTGGTTCAGGACGCGCTGGAGAAATCCGTCGCCACTAAATTGGACCAGCTGGAGAAACTGCCCAAAGCCAATGATCTTGAAACGGCGGTCGTCGTGACCCGCAGGGATAGCGGTGAAATTGCCGCGCTGACCGGCGGGCGGGAAAACTCGGCGGCTGGATTTAACCGCGCACTGGATGCGGTCCGGCCGATCGGTTCTTTGATCAAGCCGGTCATTTATTTGACGGCGCTGGAGTATCCGGACAAATATACAATCACGACGCCGATCAGCGACACGGCCATCCATATCAAAAGCGGAGACAAGATCTGGGAGCCGAAAAACTACGATCACAGGGAGCACGGCAACGTCGGATTGCATACTGCTCTGGCGCATTCCTACAATTTGGCAACGGTGCGCATCGGTATGGATGTCGGGATTGCCAGAACCGTCAAGACCTTGAGAAATATGGGCGTGACGCGGCCTGTTGACCTGTTTCCTTCGTTTTTGCTGGGCGCCGCGGAATTGACGCCGATGGAAGTCACTCAGATGTACCAGACGCTGGCCGGCGACGGTTTTTCAACGCCGTTGCGGGGCATCAGGGCCGTAGTCGCGGCTAATGGCGAACGTCTGCAAAGCTATCCGTTTACGGTCAGACAGGCAGTCGACCCCGCCGCTACCTACATCGTCAACACAATGTTGCAGGAAGTCATGCGTGAAGGCACGGGGCGCGCCGCCTATTCGGTGTTCCCATATGATTATGGCCTGGTCGGCAAGACCGGCACGACCAATGATTCGAAAGACAGTTGGTTTGCTGGCTATACCGGTGATTATTTATCGGTGGTCTGGGTGGGCCGCGACGATAATAAGCCTATCGGCCTGACCGGTTCGACCGGCGCCCTGCAAGTCTGGATATCGCTGATGCGGCAGATTTCGACGCAGCCGGTGAATCTGGTTCCGCCGGACAATATCAAAATGGCCTGGGTTGATCCTTATAGCGGCTTGCTGGCGAATGAAACCTGCGAGGGCGCGCGGGAATATCCTTACATTGCCGGTTCTGCTCCGGTTGAGTATGCAGCCTGTGCGGAAACCGCGCCGGCCGATGGGGTTAATACCTTTTTCAACAATCTTTTTCCGCAATAAGTTAGGGCATCTATGAATAAAATTAATTATTTTCGTCTGATCTTGCTGGTATTGGCCTTTATTAGCGGTGCCGGCTATGCGGAAGACCGGCCCGTCCGGGAGCTGAAAGCATTCCTGAGCGCCACAAGGACATTGACGGCCGATTTTAAACAGGTGCTGATCAATGAAGCCGGCGATCCGGTACAAACCAGTTATGGTGCGTTTTATCTGCAGCGGCCCGGCAAGTTTCGCTGGGATTATAAAAAGCCCATTCAGCAGCAAATTATCTCCAATTCCGGAAAAGTCTGGTTTTATGATCCGGACCTGGAACAGGTCACGGTTAAAAAACTCGATGAATCGGTGGGCTCCACGCCGGCTCTATTGTTAAGCGGCGAAGTATCCCTGGAGGATAACTTTACGATGGAGAAGCAGGGCGAAGACGAAGGCCTGCTCTGGGTGAAATTGCTGCCCAAACACGAGGAAAGCGGTTTTAAATATGTGCTGATCGGCCTGAGCGGCGGCACGCTGGGCGGCATGGAGTTAAGCGACAATTTTGGCCAGCTGACGCGCATTTATTTTTCCAATGTGGTGACCAATCGTGAAGTCAAGCCGGATCTGTTTCAATTCAATGCGCCCAAAGGCGCCGATGTCTTCTCCGAATAATCAGGAAGACCGGCGCATGGCAGGCAGCTTGAGTCCTTCATCTTTCTCCGCCTTTATATGTTTGAAGACTTGACCAAACCCTTGGCCGACAGGATGCGGCCAAGGTCGTTAGAAGAATATGTCGGCCAGCAGCATGTTTTGAAGCCTGGCAAGCCCTTATATGAAGCCATCGCTTCAGGCAAGCTGCATTCGATGATTTTCTGGGGGCCGCCGGGCACAGGCAAAACAACGCTGGCTCGGCTTATTGCCCATCATTCCGATGCCGAATTCATGCCTATTTCCGCGGTCTTGGCCGGCGTCAAGGAAATCCGCGCGGCCGTCGGCGAAGCGCAAAGAATTCAGCAGCAACAGCACCGGCGGACTATTTTGTTCGTCGATGAAGTGCACCGCTTCAATAAATCGCAACAGGACGCTTTCCTGCCGCATGTGGAAGACGGCACCGTCTATTTCGTCGGCGCGACGACTGAAAATCCGTCTTTCGCACTCAATAACGCGTTATTGTCGCGGGCCCGCGTTTATGTGCTCAACGCATTGACGCCCGAAGACCTGTTGGGCGTGTTGAACAAGGCATTGACCGATACGGAGCGGGGATTGGGCAGCCTGAATGTCGAAATGGCGGAGGGCGTTAAACGGCAATTTGCCGAGGCGGCCGATGGCGATGCCAGAAGGTTGTTGAATCTGCTCGAAATCGCCGTGGAGCTTGCCGCAGCCAATGGCAGTCGCGTAATTGATGAAAAAACGGCCAGGGAAGTGCTGACCGGCGGCGTACGGCGGTTCGATAATCAGGGCGAGGAGTTTTACAATCAGATTTCAGCCCTGCACAAGTCGGTGCGCGGAAGTTCTCCCGATGCTTCGCTTTATTGGCTCTGCCGCATGATCGACGCCGGCTGCGACTTGACCTATCTGGCCAGACGCATCGTTAGAATGGCTTCGGAAGATATCGGCAATGCCGACCCGCGGGCCTTGCAGATAGCCGTCAATGCCTGGGAAACGCAGGAGCGGCTAGGCAGTCCCGAAGGCGAGCTGGCATTGGCTCAGGCCGTCGTTTATCTGGCCTGCGCGCCTAAAAGCAATGCCGTTTACATGGCCTATAACGCGGCCATGCGCGACGCCAAACAAAGCGGCAGCCTGAGCGTGCCGGTACATCTGCGCAACGCGCCGACCAAATTGATGAAGTCGCTCGATTACGGCAAGGAATACCGTTACGCGCATGATGAACCGGAAGCCTATGCGGCCGGCGAAAACTACTTTCCCGATGAGCTGGCAGGGACTCAGTATTACCAACCGGTCGACAGGGGGCTGGAGATTAAAATCAAGGAAAAGCTCAGGCATTTGAAAGAGTTGGATAAACGCGCAAAGTAAGCCTGCTTTTTTGAGTAAAATATCGGATGTATTTAAACAAACAGGAAATTTTTTAGAATTAAAAACGGTTTTTCTATAAAATCCCCTTTTCAGCAATATTTAACAGCCAAGTCTCCATGGATCTAAAATTCCTCGATTTTGAACAACCCATCGCTGAGCTAGAAGCGAAAATTGAAGAACTCCGCAATGTGGAGTTTGATAACAATATTAATATCTCAGAAGCGATTAAGCATCTCGAAGAAAAAAGCCTCGCATTGACCGAGTCGATTTTTTCCGATCTTTCCGACTGGCAAATTTCCCAATTATCCAGACATCCCGGTCGTCCATACACGCTGGACTATATCGAGCATATGTTTACCGATTTCCACGAGTTGCACGGCGATCGCACGTATGCCGACGATCCTGCTATCGTTTGCGGCCTGGCCAGGCTGGAAGGCCAGCCGGTAATGGTTATCGGCCATCAGAAAGGCCGCGATACGAAGGAAAAGATCTATCGCAATTTCGGCATGCCGCGCCCCGAAGGCTACCGCAAGGCGCTGCGGATCATGAAGATGGCCGAACGCTTTAAAATGCCGATTATCTGCCTGATCGACACGCCGGGCGCTTATCCGGGCATCGGCGCCGAGGAACGCGGCCAGAGCGAGGCGATCGCCAGAAACCTGTTCGAAATGGCGAAGCTGAGAACACCCATTATCTGCACGATTATCGGCGAAGGCGGTTCCGGCGGAGCCTTGGCCATCGGCGTCGGCGATCGGCTGATCATGCTCGAGTACAGCACGTATTCCGTTATTTCGCCGGAAGGCTGCGCATCCATTCTATGGAAAAGCGCCGATAAATCGCAGCTGGCGGCGGAAGCGATGGGCATTACCTCCGATCGCATCCGCGAGCAGGGCTTGCTGGACGAAGTGGTCAGAGAGCCATTGGGCGGCGGGCACAGAAATTTCCAGGCGACTGCCTTGAATTTAAGGGAAGCGCTGATCCGCCATATGGATGAATTAAAGCAGCAATCCGTTGAGAAAATGCTGGAAAAACGTTATCAGCGGCTTATGAGCTTCGGCTCCTTTATCGTCGAGGAAGGCCGTTAAATTCCGGCTTATCGGTCCGATCTTCAGGCCGGCTTTTGCCGGCCTTTTGTTTTTTCAGGCTATACGGCATGCTGTCATCATCAGTCATAGAATCGGCGCTGGATCAGGTTAAACCGGCCGCGCATCTTTATGTAGCCTATAGCGGCGGCGTCGATTCGCATGTCTTGCTGCACCTATGCGCATCAGTGCCGGGCCTTGTCGGTAGAATAACGGCGGTCTACGTCCATCATGGCCTGCAGGCGGAAGCCGATGCCTGGGCTGCTCATTGCAGGAACACGGCCGAAGCGCTCGGCGTCGGTTTTAAGGCGCTCTATGTCAATGCTTTTGCCGCACCCGGAGAAAGTCCCGAGGAAGCGGCAAGAAACGCCCGATATAGCGCGTTAAAGGCTTTGATGGATACTAACGACGTGCTGCTGGTGGCACAGCACAGGGATGACCAGCTTGAAACGGTGCTGCTTCAGTTGTTCCGCGGCAGCGGCCTGCGCGGATTATCCGGCATGCCCGAGCACATGGTTTTTGGCCGGGGCGCGATGCTCAGGCCATTGCTGAATATATCCAGGCAAGCGATAAAACACTATGCCGAGTCGCACAGGCTGAGCTGGGTGGAAGATCCCAGCAATCTGCATATCGATTACGACCGCAATTTCCTGCGCAACATCATCGTACCGCTGATCAAGCAGCGCTGGCCGGCATGCGACAAAACGGTTGCCCGTTCGGCCAGACATTGCGCCGAGGCGCAGGCGTTGATCTCGGTCATTGCCGGCGATTTGTTCCATGCCGTTTTCAATGACGCCGACAAAACATTGTCGATCAGCAGCTTGCAGCTGTTAAACAAGCCCAGGCAGCAGCTGGTCATCAGGCATTGGTTCCAGACGCTGGGCTTGAAAATGCCGGCCCAGGATTTTGTTGAGCGAATTCTGAGCCAGATTGTTGCGGCAAGAGTCGGGAGTGATCCCGTGCTTTCCGGTCGGGGATACGATGTGCGGCGCTACCGGGATAAGCTGTATTGCTTGAAGCAGTCGCTAAAGCAGGCGTTGCAGGATATCAGATGGCCTGCCGGGCAAACCTCGCTGAAAGCGGCCGATGATCAGGTTTGGCTTTGTTTGCCTTCATCGACCGGCATATTGCGCGAGCGCTGGCTGAATGCCAACGTGGTCGTCAGATTTCGACGCGGCGGCGAAAAAATTTCATTGCCGGGCCGTAAAGGTCGCCACGTCCTTAAAAATCTGTTCCAGGAGGCAGGCATTCCGCCGTGGGAGCGAAAGAGCATGCCGCTGGTTTATTTGGATGACAAGCTTGCGGCTGTCGGCGATCAATGGATCAGCGCTGAATTTTACGCCGAAAAAACAGATGGTTGCATCAGACTGCACAGACAAAAACAGGAATAAAACCTGAAAGACCATGACGAATTTCCCATTGTCGATTAAAATGTGCATGTTTTGCGGCTCCATGGAAGGGAGAGCGGGGCAACGGGAGCAATCGCCACAACTGCATCAGTTATCATCTGAAGTCTAAAAATTCTACATGACAAAATACATTTTCATTACCGGCGGCGTCGTATCATCTCTTGGCAAGGGTATTGCGGCTTCCTCGCTGGCGGCTATTCTTGAGGCCCGCGGCCTTAAAGTCACCATGACCAAACTGGACCCTTATATCAATGTGGACCCGGGCACGATGAGCCCTTTTCAGCATGGCGAGGTGTTTGTTACCGAAGACGGCGCCGAAACAGACCTGGACTTGGGTCATTACGAGCGGTTTCTTAAAACCACCATGGCCAAGAAAAACAATTTCACGACCGGCCAGATCTACGAAAGCGTATTGCGCCGGGAGCGTAAAGGCGAATACCTGGGCGCGACGGTTCAGGTCATTCCGCACATCACCGATGAAATCAAACGCCGCGTTTATCAGAGCGCCGAAGGCATGGATGTGGCCCTGATCGAAGTCGGCGGCACGGTCGGCGATATCGAGTCGCTGCCTTTCCTGGAGGCCATCCGTCAGTTGCGCGTCGAATTGGGCGCCGACAGATCGCTGTTCATCCATTTAACGCTGGTTCCGTATATTCGTTCCGCCGGCGAAATCAAAACCAAGCCGACCCAGCATTCGGTCAAGGAATTGCGCACTATCGGCATACAGCCCGATATCCTGATCTGCCGTTCCGAACAGTCCGTGCCGATCAGCGAGCGGCGCAAAATCGCCTTGTTCACCAATGTCGAGGAAAAAGCGGTCATCACGGCTGTCGATGCCGACTCGATCTATCGCATTCCGCTGCTGCTGCATGATCAAGGCCTGGACGATATCGTCGTGCATAAATTGCGGCTGGATGTGCCGCCGGCCGATTTGACCGAATGGCAAAATGTGGTTGACGCACTGGCTCACCCGACCGATGAGGTCGATATCGCCATCGTCGGCAAATATGTCGATCATACCGATGCCTATAAGTCGCTGAGTGAAGCTTTGATTCATGCCGGCATCCGCACGCGCCATAAAGTCAACATCCATTACATCGATTCCGAAATCATCGAGGACGAAGGCGTATCGCGTTTGAAAAACGTCGATGCGATCCTGGTGCCGGGCGGCTTCGGCGAGCGCGGCGTGGAAGGCAAAATCGCCACGGTCAGGTTCGCACGCGAGAACAAGATTCCTTATCTGGGCATTTGTCTGGGCATGCAGGTTGCCGTGATCGAGTATGCGCGCGACGTAGCCGGCCTTGAAGGCGCGCATAGCACGGAATTCCTGCCGAAATCACCGCATCCGGTCATCGGTCTGATCACCGAATGGATGGCTGAAAGCGGCCAGATCGAAACGCGCGACGAAAACTCCGATTTAGGCGGCACCATGCGTCTGGGCGGTCAGCAATGTCTGCTGCAGCCTGATTCGCTGGCTTTCCAGCTTTATCAGAAAGACGTCATTACCGAAAGGCATCGCCATCGCTATGAGTTTAACAATCAGTATGTTGAAAAACTCGAGAAAGCCGGCATGCGCTTTTCGGGCAAATCGATCGACGGCCGTCTGGTGGAAGTCATTGAAATCCCGGATCATCCATGGTTCCTGGCTTGTCAGTTCCATCCTGAATTCACTTCAACGCCGAGAAAAGGTCATCCATTGTTTTCAGGATTCGTCGTTGCCGCATCCAAACACAAAAAGGGAACGCTATAATGAAGCTGTGCCATTTTGAAGCCGGCCTCGACCAGCCTTTTTTTCTGATCGCCGGCACCTGTGTCATCGAGAGCGAGCAAATGGCGCTGGATACGGCGGGCTATCTCAAGGAGATCACGTCGGCATTGAACATTCCGTTCATTTACAAGTCATCCTTTGACAAGGCCAACCGCTCTTCGCATGAAAGTTACCGCGGGCCCGGCGTGGAACGGGGACTGAAAATCCTGGAAAAGGTCAAACAGCAGATCCGCGTACCGGTATTGACCGATGTGCATGAAGACACGCCGCTGGCGGAAGTGGCCTCGGTCGTCGACGTTATGCAGACGCCGGCCTTTCTATGCCGGCAGACCAATTTCATTCAGGACGTGGCTAGGCAGGGCATTCCGGTCAATATCAAGAAAGGCCAGTTTCTGGCTCCCTGGGATATGATCCATGTCGCCAATAAAGCCAAGGCGACAGGCAACCAGCAGATCATGGTCTGCGAGCGCGGCGTATCGTTCGGCTACAACAATCTGGTGTCCGACATGCGTTCACTGGCGGTCATGAGAGACACCGGCTGCCCGGTCGTTTACGACGCGACGCATTCAGTGCAGTTGCCGGGCGGACAGGGCACGTCTTCCGGCGGGCAGCGCGAATTTGTGCCGGTGCTGGCAAGAGCTGCCATGGCCGTCGGCATTGCCGGGCTGTTCATGGAGACGCATCCGAATCCGGCGGAAGCCTTGAGCGACGGCCCGAATTCCTGGCCGCTACGCAGAATGAAGGAACTGCTGGAAACCTTAGCCACGATCGATCGGGCCGTTAAATCCACTCATCTCATAGAAACAACCCTATAACAATAAAGGAGTCATCAGCATGGCCAAAATAGTCGATATTCGCGCTAGAGAAATTCTTGATTCGCGAGGCAATCCAACTGTCGAAGCGGATGTTGTTTTAGCTTCCGGCGTGACAGGCAGTGCCATGGTGCCTTCCGGCGCATCAACGGGTGAGCGCGAAGCGATAGAACTGCGCGACGGCGATAAAAGCCGTTATCTGGGCAAAGGCGTATTGAACGCCGTAGCCAACGTCAACACTGAAATTCGTGCCGCGATTATCGGCATGGATGCGGACGACCAGGCCGGCATCGATCAAAAAATGCTTGAACTGGACGGCACCGACAATAAAGGCCGTCTAGGCGCCAACGCCATTTTGTCGGTATCCATGGCCGCTGCCCATGCGGCGGCCAAGGAAGCCGGCGTGCCTTTGTACCGTCACTTGAACAAGAGCGGCGAATTCATCATGCCGGTGCCGATGATGAACATCATCAATGGTGGCTCGCATGCCGACAACAGCGTCGATCTGCAGGAATTCATGATTTTGCCGGTAGGTGCGCCTTCCTTCCGTGAAGCGATCCGCTATGGCGCCGAAGTGTTCCATAATCTGAAAAAAGTATTGACGTCGAAAGGCTTGGCCACCACGGTCGGCGACGAAGGCGGATTTGCGCCGAACCTCAGCTCCAACGAAGAAGCGATTGCCGTCATTCTAGAAGCGATAGAAGCAGCCGGTTACAAACCGGGCGTCGATATTTGCCTGGGCCTGGATGCAGCCAGCTCCGAATATTTCAAAAACGGCCGTTATGAATTGTCGGCGGAAGGCAAAAGCTTCGATTCAGCCCAAATGACCGACTTTTTCATGGACTGGGTCAAGAAATACCCGATTATCTCGATCGAAGACGGCCTGGATCAGAATGATTGGACCGGCTGGAAGATGCTGACCGAAAAATTGGGCAACCAGATCCAGTTGGTCGGCGATGACCTGTTTGTGACTAACCCGGCCATCCTGAGAGAAGGCATCGACAAAAATATCGCCAATTCCATCCTGATCAAGCTCAATCAGATCGGTACACTATCCGAAACGCTGGATGCGATCAACATGGCGCAGGCCGGCGGTTATTCGGCGGTTGTTTCGCACCGTTCCGGCGAAACCGAAGACACCACGATTGCCGATTTGGCCGTGGCGACCGGTACCGGCCAGATCAAGACCGGTTCCTTGAGCCGCTCCGACCGGGTAGCCAAATATAACCGTCTGATGAAAATCGAGGATGAATTGGGCAGCTTGGCCAAATACGCTGGCCGTAGCGCATTCAAAATGCTGTAATTCAGCTGGATTCTGGAATGATGCAGGGCGGTTAACAACCGCCCGTTATCCGTTCCGAGGGTGAGCCAATCAAAAGTCTTATCGTAATTATCATCTTGCTGACCATTCATCTCCAATACCGTTTATGGTATGGCGATGGCAGCATTCGGGAAATTCACGCGTATCAGCAGCGTCTTGACGAGCTGAAGGAACAAGTGGAGGAGAAAAAAGCGCGCAACGAAACGCTTTACGCCGAGGTGCTGGACTTGAGAAAAGGGCAGGCCGCCATAGAGGAAAGAGCCCGCTATGAGTTAGGCATGATTAGAGAAGATGAGACGTTCTTCCAGGTTTTGGAATAATAATCGGATTATAGTAGCGGGCTTGAATATGGCCCGGCCTGGATAAAATCCTATCGTTTGACTAGTAATAAATGACCGAATCCACAAAATTCTGGGGCATTGTGCCTGCGGCCGGCGTCGGCAAGCGCATGCAGGCGGACAGGCCCAAGCAATACCTTGAACTGGCCGGCAAAACCGTGATTGAGCAAACGCTATCGCGATTGCTGCAAGCCGATGTCTTTGAAGCTATTGCCGTTGCCATCTCCAGTGACGATCCTTATTGGCCGCAATTGCCGATAGCGCAGCATGAAAAGATTCTGACCGCGGCCGGCGGCAAAGAGCGCGCCGATTCAGTGCTTTCGGCACTGAAATCCATAAGCGGTAAAGCCTCGGATGATGATTGGGTCCTGGTGCACGATGCGGCCCGGCCTTGCATCACCGCTTCCGATATTCATCACTTGATTGCCTGCCTGATCCATGACGACGTGGGCGGCATACTGGCCTTATCTTCGCACGATACCTTGAAAAATGTTCAGGACGGCCGAATTGCCGGCACGCTGAACAGGAACCATATCTGGCGGGCGCTGACGCCGCAAATGTTCCGCTACGGCACATTAAAAACCGCCCTGGAAGAAGCCGAAGGCAATCCGGCCATTACTGATGAAGCCAGCGCGCTGGAATTGAAAGGGCTGCAGCCGAAAATCGTCGAAGGCCGCCCCGACAATATCAAGATCACACGGCCCGAAGATTTACCTTTAGCACAATTTTATTTGGAACAACAATGATCAGAGTTGGACAAGGTTATGATGTGCATCGCTTTAAAGAAGGCGAATACATCATTTTAGGCGGCGTAAAAATAGACTATGAAAAAGGCCTGGAGGCGCATTCCGACGGCGATGTCGTGCTGCATGCCTTAAGCGATGCCCTGCTGGGTGCGGCGGCGCTGGGCGATATCGGCAAGCATTTTCCCGATACCGATCCCGAGTTTAAAGGCGCCGACAGCCGTGTTTTGCTGCGCCATGTCTACCGCATTGTGCAGGAAAAAGGTTACAGCCTGGTCAATGCCGATATCACGATTATCGCTCAGGCGCCGAAAATGGCGCCCCATATCGGCGCAATGTGCCGCAATATCGCCGACGATCTGAAAGTTGACATCGATTGCGTCAATGTCAAGGCGACCACGACGGAAAAGCTCGGCTTCGAAGGCCGCAAAGAGGGCATAGCCGTTCAGGCGGTTGTCTTGATAGAAAAATAACCCGTTATCTGATAAGCCGAGCCGAATTTGACACAATTAATCGAAATACCTGAGTGGCCCTGTGTTTACGGCGGGCCTGCCGGCCGCGGCAACATCCGCACAGTACCGGAAGATTTTATCGTCGACGAACATCTGTCCTTTGAGCCGGCAGGCGCCGGCGAGCATGTGTTTCTGCGCATAGAAAAAAAGGATGAAAACACCGACTATGTAGCCAGGCAGTTGGCCCGTTTTGCCAATGTCAGGCAGCGCGATGTCAGCTATGCCGGCCTGAAAGACCGGCATGCCGTCACGACGCAGTGGTTCAGCGTCTGGCTGCCGGGCAAGGAAGATCCCGACTGGGCACAGTTTGAATCGGATAATGTCAAGGTTCTTGAATCTGTCCGTCATGCCAAAAAATTAAAGCGCGGCGTTCTGTCCGGCAATAGTTTCAAAATCGTCGTGCGGGAATGGCAGGGCGATCAGGAACAAACCCTTGCCCGGCTGGAAGCCATCAAAGCGGGCGGCATCGCCAATTATTTCGGCCCCCAGCGTTTCGGCCATGAAGGCCGCAATGTCAGCAAGGCGCTGGCGCTGTTTCAAGGCATGAAAGTCAAGCGCGAACAACGCAGCATCTATTTATCGGCGGCTCGCTCTTATCTTTTCAATCAGATTCTGGCCTACCGAATCACGCAGCAAACCTGGGATCAGGCGATGGCCGGCGATACTTATATGTTTGACCAGTCGCATAGCTGTTTCAAATCGGATCAGCCCGATCAGGACATCATCCGGCGGCTGCACGCGAAAGAAATACACCCGACCGGTGCTTTGTGGGGCAAAGGCGAGCCGGGTGTATCGGCCGATGCTCGGGCGATTGAGCAAGCCGTTGCCGATAAATACGGAGATCTGGCTCAGGGCCTGGTCAATGCCGATGTGGAGTGCGACCGGCGCGCGCTACGGGTGAACGTCCGTAATCTGCAATGGCAGTTTATCGATGACCAGGCATTGGCGCTGAGTTTTACCTTACCGGCCGGCAGTTACGCGACGGCGGTATTACGCGAAATTATCGAAGAAGTATAAACGAAGAGACAACAATGGATTTAATACTCGCTTTAAAAGCTTTCATTTTGGGTGTCGTCGAAGGACTGACCGAATTTCTGCCTATCTCCAGTACCGGACACTTGATACTGGTCGGCGATTTGCTGAGTTTTAACGACGAAACCGGCAAGGTTTTTGAAATTGTGATTCAGACAGGCGCCATTCTGGCGATCTGCTGGGAGTACCGGGCCAAGATCGGCAGGACCATCTCAGGCTTATTGAAATGGCAGCCTGAGGCGCTCAAATTTACTGTCAATCTGGCGATTGCCTTCTTGCCGCTGGCGATTTTGGGCTTGTTGTTCGGCAGCCTGATTAAGGCGCATCTGTTCAAACCGATTCCTGTCGCGTCAGCATTCATTATCGGTGCCTTCATCATTTTCTGGGCCGAAAAAAGAGAGCATAAGATCCGCATTCATGAAGTTGAGGATTTAACCGCGCTGGATGCGTTAAAGCTCGGCTTTGCGCAAGCTCTGGCACTGATACCGGGCACGTCCCGCTCAGGGGCGACGATTATCGGAGGTTTATTATTCGGTTTGTCGCGTAAGGCGTCGACTGAGTTTTCTTTCTTCCTGGCCATACCGACTTTAATTATCGCCAGCATTTACGATTTATATAAGCACCGCGATTTGCTGCACAGCACAGACTTGCCTGTATTTGCCGTCGGTTTGGTCGCGGCTTTTTTCAGCGCTTTGTTAGCCGTGCGCGCCTTGCTTCGCTATATCAGCCATCATGATTTTACTGCGTTTGCCTGGTACAGGATCGTGTTCGGCGTGCTGGTCATCGGCACGGCCTATAGCGGCCTTGTGCAATGGACCGTGGATTAAAAGAACTCGTTATCGTTCCGGTATTTCTCGGCGACGTGCAATAGCACAAAAACCGCGCCGGCGCCGCCGTCTTTGGGCGGCGCCGAGCAAAAAGCCTGAACGTCCTTGTGCTGCCTGAGCCATAGGTTAAGGTTGTTTTTCAGAACAGGAAGATTATCGGGCGAGCGATAGCCCTTGCCATGTACGATATGCACACAACGGCAGCCGTCTTCTACGCACATGTGCAGAAATCTGAGCAACTGGCGCTTGGCTTCATTGCTGCTTAGCCCGTGCAGGTCGATTTCGGCGTCGAGGCCGAAATAGCCGCGGCGCAGTTTCTTTAGGACATTTTTTTGCAGGCCCGGCGAAAGAAAGCTCATTGTGTCTTCAAGACTCACGCTTTCAAGATCTATTTCAGCCTTATCGATTAAATAGGCCTCCATATCGACAGAGGCCGGTTTGGGAAAAGGCTTGGGTTTTTTATCTTCTGTAAACAGTACCTTATCGTCCTTTACAGTCGTTACCTTTCCAACCGTCTGGCGAAATAAATGGCTGTCTTCTGGAGTGAGATTTTTTTTTACCACGAAAGCTGATTTTGAAGAGTATTGTTGCTAAGATGTGAAATTCTATAGCTTATTTTGCTTCAGGGCGACTGATAATGCACATTTTGTTAAGTAATGATGACGGGTACTTGGCTGAAGGGCTCTGTGCGCTGGCGGGTGCATTGCGCGAACATGCCGACTTATCAGTGGTTGCACCGGACAGGAACCGCAGCGCTGCAAGCAATTCCTTGACACTGGAAAGGCCTTTGCGGATGGCCGTCGCTGAAAACGGTTTCGTTCGAGTGGACGGCACGCCGACCGATTGCGTGCACTTGGCTGTCACGGGATTGTTGGAACATGAGCCCGACATGGTTTTTGCCGGCATCAACCATGGCGCAAATCTGGGCGATGATGTGCTCTATTCCGGAACCGTCGCAGCCGCAACTGAAGGCCGCTTTCTGGGGCTTCCCGCCATCGCCATTTCCCTGGCATCAAGCAATCCGACCCATTTTGAAACAGCCGCACATGTGGCTGTGATGTTGTTGCAGCAATTGATCAAGTCTCCTTTGCCGCAGGATACCATCCTGAACGTCAATGTGCCCGATGTGACCATAAAAGATCTGAGAGGCTATCAGGCTACGCGCTTGGGTCAGCGGCATAAAGCCGAACCGGTGGTCAAGACTACAGATCCGCGCGGGCGCATTATTTATTGGGTGGGGCCTCCTGGAGGCGAACAGGATGCCGGGCCCGGAACTGACTTTTATGCCGTTAATACAGGTTATGTGTCAGTTACGCCTTTACAAGTCGATTTAACCCGGTATGAGCGCATAAATGCTATAAAGGAATGGTTGCCTAAGGAGAACGGCTTATGATGCAACGATTGCAAGGGATCGGCATGACTTCCCGGCGTACCCGGGAGCGCATGGTCAGCCGCTTATCGCAACAGGGCATTAAAAACAATAAAATCCTCGATGCGATGTGCAATACGCCGCGGCATATTTTCATGGATGAGGCATTGTCGAGCCGGGCGTATGAAGATGTCGCTTTGCCTATCGGCTATAATCAGACTATCTCTCAGCCTTATATCGTCGCCAGAATGACGGAATTGCTGCTCGAGTTCGGCCGTCTGGAAAAAGTGCTTGAGATCGGTACCGGTTGCGGTTATCAGACCGCCATTCTGGCGCAGCTGGTCGATCACGTATATTCCATAGAAAGAATCTGGCCTTTGCAGAGAAAAGCCAAAAGCCATTTGTGGGATTTAAAACTGAAGAACGTCAGTTTTCTGCATGGCGATGGCATCCTGGGTTGGCCGAAACATGCGCCCTATGACGGTATCCTTGTGTCGGCTGCACCGTCTGAGGTTCCTGACACGCTGCTGCAGCAGATGGCGTTGGGCGGCGTCATGATCGTTCCGGTCGGCAAGGCGGGCAATCAGACGTTGCAACGGGTTATCCGCATCCAAGGCGGATTTGAAGTTGAAGAACTGGAGCCGGTAAGTTTTGTGCCTTTTTTGCCGGGAACGGAAATGTGATGTTCCAGAAATTTATGATAAGGCGCTGTCATGACCTAGACATCGGCATGCGGCCAAGTTTCTGTGCGCAGTAAGTTTTGCCGAATCCGCACTCTTTCCGATACCGTCTCCATCATGCTGGCGCCGATGGCGCTATCGCAGCCCCATAGAGCCCCTTTCGACTGCAACTTTGGCCCCGATCGCTTCGGTTCTTGGCAACCGTCGCGTTAGTGATTGCGGGTATCCGCATTTATAAACTGTTGCAGCAGGGTTGATGTTTGCGAGAGTCAATATTTTCCGCGATTATTGCTGGCACTACAATTTTCTTAATGAGGCGGTGCTTATCGTATCCAGTTCTTGTTCTTCCGGAGTAGGCGATTTGATGCGCGGCTCGAATAGCCGATAGAGAATAGGCACCAGCAGAACCGTCATAACGGTAGCGCTGAATAGCCCCCAGACAATCACGGTAGCCAAGGGGCGCTGCACATCCGAACCCAGTCCGGTAGCGAGCGATGCTGGTACCAGGCCGAGAATAGCGACTAATGATGCCACCAGAATGGGCCGGATGCAGCGCACAGAGCCTTCGGTAATGGCTTGGTCCATAGGCATGCCGGCAAGGCGTAATTCAGTAATGGTTCTTATGATCAGCACGCCATTCATAAGCGAAACCCCAAAAACCGCTGCGAAGCCGACGCCTGAGGAGACGTTCAAATTCATGCCCCGAAGATAAAGGGCAGTGGCTCCGCCCACGAAGGCGAAAGGAATCGCAAACAGTAGCGACAGCGATGCCCGCAACGAGCCGAATGTCACCAGCAGCAGAAGAAATATGACGCCGATGCTTGAGGGCACCAGTATTTTGAAATGCTGGGCAGCCCGCTCAAGATTCTCGAACATCCCCAGCCAGGCTACGCGATAGCCGCTGGGCGCTTCAATTTCCTGTTTGAACAACCGTTGTGCATCGGATACAAAACCGCCTTGGTCGCGTCCGACGATATCCGTCCTCACGGTCAATCGGCGTCTTCCATCTGCTCGGGCAATTAATGTCTGCCCATCGATAATATCAATATGGGCAACCTGGGCTAGCGGGATAGGTATGCCATCGGCATTATAGACAGGCAGACGCCCGATCGCGGCCGGTGAGCGTAAAACCTCTTTCGCGAATCGGGCAACAATATCAACACGCCGTTCACCTTCAAACAGGAGGCCGATAGGCGCGCCGCCGATAGCCACGTCAATGAGCTGCGTGACATCTTCTACATTGACATTGTAGCGGGCGCACAAGGCGCGGTCGGGGCTTATGACCAACTGCGGCTGAGGGCCTTCCTGTTCGATAGCGACATCCACTGCGCCTGGAACTTTGCTGATCAGCGCTTGAGTTTTTCTCGCCAGATTCAATAAAACGCCCGAATCGGCGCCGGAAAATTCAACCGCCAGATTGGCCGAGGTGCCGTTGGCGTCTTCCGTCACGCTGTCTATGATCGGTTGGGTGAAATTGAAGCGAGTGGTTGGAAACTCTGCACGAAAGCGGGATCCCAAGGCGGCAAGCAGTTCCTGTTTACGCTTGAACTGGACCCATTGGTCCCGCGGCTTCGGACTGATCAGCATTTCGAGCCGGCTGGGCGGAAAAGGATCGGTGCCGCTATCGCTGCGGCCTGCTTGAACGACTATAAAATCTATATCGGTAAATTCAGCCGTAATTTCGCGCAGCCGTTGGCCGAATTTTGACGATTGCTGTAAAGAAGTACCTTCAGGAAAATTCGCACGCACCCAGATGACGCCTTCATCCATATAAGGCAGAAATTCCGTGCCAAGGCGAGGAACAATCAATACCAGGATGCCGGCAAGTACAACTATCGCAACGCCGATTGATTGCCAGCGAAAACGTAATAAAAAGTTGAGCGCGGCAGCGTAACGAGGATAAAGCCAGGTTAATATCGGATTTTCCCAATCACGGTAGCCCTTTTTAAACAATAGGCTGGAGAGAACAGGCACCACAAACAGCGCATATAACATGGCGCCAAACAAGGCAAACAGGATGGTTAAAGCCATAGGACGAAATAACAGTCCCTCTATATGCGTCAGAGTCAGCAGCGGCAAGAAAGCGCCCACTATCATCAGGATCGAGAAAAAGACAGGGCGCTCTACTTGCAAAGCCGCAAGTAATACCGTTTTCGCCGTACCGACATGACCATTTTTTTGCGTCGAGTCATGTAAACGGTGGGCGATGTTTTCCGCCATGATGACAGAGCCGTCAACGATGATACCGAAATCGATGGCGCCGATTGAGAGTAAGCCGATCGGAATGCCGAAAGCATTCATCATTACCAGGGCAAACAATAATGAAAAAGGAATGGTCAAGGCCACTATTAAGGCCAAAGAAGGGCGCCCCAGGAAAAACAATAAGACAACGGTGACCAAGGATATTCCCAAAAGCACGCTATGGCCTACAGTGTGCAGTGTCGTATCAACTAACTGGGAGCGATCATAGAAGGGCACCAGCTTGACGCCTTCCGGCAAATCAACCTGATTAAGCTCAGTAATGACTGCTTTGGTATGCTCCAGAGTATCCGAAGTGTTTTCTCCCCGGCGCATCAGGACGATGCCTTCAATGGATTCGTCTTTGTTATCTTTGCTCAGAATTCCGGACGGTATCTTGGAACCGACTTCCACATCGGCTACGTCATGCACATAAATTGGGGTGCCGCCGACGGATTTAACGAAAATGTTGCCAATTTCCGATATATCTTGCAAAGCGCCTTTACCCCGAATGACAAAAGACATGCTCCCTCGTGACAGCACGCTGCCGCCGGCGCTTTCATTGTTAGACTGTATGGCGTCGACAATATCGTTAAGAGACAGCCCAAAACGTTTTAACTGCGATGGATGCAGCAGTATTGTGTACTGTTTTTCATAACCGCCGAAGTTGGTAACATCAGCAACGCCGGCGGCGCGCAACAGGTGAGGGATGACTATCCAGTCATTGATCGATCGAAGCTCGATAAGGTCATAGCGACCATCCGATACCAGTTCATAGCGCAGTATTTCGCCGTATGCTGTCGCCAGTGGGCCCAATTCGGCCGACGCGCCATTAGGCAGGTCGATATTGGTAAGTTTTTCCTCTACGCGCTGCCTGGCCCAATAGCTCTCAACGCCTTCTTCGAAAGTCAGCTGAACTACCGACAGACCGAAAATCGTTCGAGAACGTATGTTTACCACGCGGGGGACGTTGCGCATCTCAATTTCTACCGGTACGGTTACCTGGCGTTCCACTTCTTCGGGTGCACGGCCTGGAAAGACCGTTATAACCTGAACCATCTGTGAGGATATGTCAGGATAGGCGTCGACCTGCATTCTCGAAAATGACCACACACCCAGAATAATCACTATGAAGGTGCCGCTTAAAATCATCAGGCGATAATGCATCGCCTGATTGAGTAATTGCGGAATCATCGCGTCACTCCTACAGAGCCGGGTGTGCTTCCGGCTTCTCCGCCCTGCAGCGACTGTACCAGCATCGGTTTTAGCAAAATGGCGCCATTGCCGATAATACGCTCGCCACCTTGTAGGCCCTTAAGAATCTCAATGCGGTCATCAACATTTTCTCCGACTTCTACTCGGGTGATGCGCCATAAGCCAGACCCGGCTCCAATCAATACATAATCGGCATCCCCGCTGTGCAGGACGCCATCGACCGGGACCATAATGGCTTCCCGCGGGTCGGTGCCCAGGCCGATTTCAGCATACATGCCCGGTTTAAATTGATTGGCCTGATCATTCAATTCAAAAAACACCCTTAGAGTATGTCTTTCAGCCGATAGGGTGGGCGCCAGGCTGCGTACCTTGCCGAAAAACGCCTGGTTAGGAATCCCATAAAATCGCGCTACACAGGACTGGCCTGCCGATACCAGGCCAATTTTCAATTCGGGCACGTCAGCCATAATCAAAGAAACACCGGGATTGGAGCTCTGCAATAAAAGAGGATCTACGCCTTCCTGCAACAGCTTTCTCTCGAGCGCGGCACGATTGCGAGTGGCTACCGTGAGCGCCGTCTCAGCCTCATAGACGTCCTTCTGGCCTTCCAATTGAACCTCGAGCAAGTTGGCTTCCGCGGCGGTCAGGTCGCGAATGGCTTCCGTACCGGTGGCGACCAGTTTGCGTAGACGCTCGACGACCAATTTTTGGGAGTTAAATTGCGTTGCGGTAAGTTCACGAATTTTCACCAAGCGTTTGGCATTGAATTCTTTTTCAGCCTGGGCTCTTAGCCAGTCGGCATAAACGCCGGACAACTCAATACTGTTAAATTGCCAGCGGTCTTCTTTAGGCGTCGAGCCGATAGGAAGATGGGCAACAACGGCTCCGGTCACAACCAGTAAAGGCGTACTGATGCGCTTTTTCTGTACAGTCGAGATGTCGAATTTCTTTTCCAGCAAGCTTCCGGGTTTGACCTCAATCAGCCCCGGCTCAATCAGTTGAACGACTTTCGGCGCTTCCGAGGCGGTGAATTCTTTTTGATCCGACGCCGCTTCATGCCAGGATTTACCTATCAAGACAGCCAATACCATACCGGCCGCCAGTATTGTTTTTGATCGGCCATAGCGTTTGAGGCAACTGTACAAAAAAGTCGAATGGATCATCGTAATACTTCTTTGCCAATAACTGCGTTAAGTTGATTCAATGCGTGCCAATAGCTGGATCGCCCATTGATATGGACTCGATAGGTTTCCAGGTAGGCCCGCTGTGCATCCAATACTTCTATCAGGGTTTTACCGCCTAGCTCGTAGGCTTGGGTGATTTTGTCCCGCACATTTCTTGCCGCTTCCAATTGTCCTGGATCGTCGTTGGTTAAAAATTGATACGAAGAAGCAAAAGTTTTTGCGGTCTGGTCAATTTCCGCGCGCAAGTCCACAAGCTGGGCCTGTAAATTGTACTGTGTTTGAGTTTTAATGGACTTCGCTTTGGCTATGTTGCCCTGATTGCGATCAAAAATAGGCACGGTGAGATTGATTCCGGCCATCCACGAGTTGGCGTCGGGAAAGCCGATGGCCTGCTGTTGAAACTGTCTGGTATAGCCAATGCCAGGTATTACCTGCGGATAGGCTCTTCTTTCTTCCAGCTTTATATCTGAATCGGCCTTATCTAATTGGCGGCGCAAGGCGCTTAGATCGGGTCTGTTTTCCTCGGCAAATCTGAAAGCGGTTTCAGCGTCTATTGGCTTCGCCAATGTGTTGATTTCCAATGTACCTTTTACCTTGATAGGGATGTTGTCTTTGATACCTAACAGGGTACGTAACTGATTAAGTGCGGCTGCTAAATCCAGTTCTCGCGCATGAACTTCACGGTGGCTGCTGAAAATAGAGAGTTTGATTCGGTCCGCTTCGATGGTGCCGACGCCTCCGAGAGCCACCCGTTTAAGAATAATCTGCTCCATTTTGATTAAATTGCGCTGGTTTTCATAGGCGAGTTCCAACATCGCCTGCATCTCCAGAACGTCATAGAATGCCGCAATGGTTGCTGCAATCCTAAGCCGGACGGTATTGGCAAAGTCAGCCGCTGTCGCTTCGACCCCATATTGGCCGGACGTTATCGCGGCCGCTCTCTTTCCGAACAAAAACCAATCGATAGGCATGGCGACATTAAAATCAAATTGCGGAGGCCCGCCTTGTCGATTGGCTGTAAATGACCGATTCAAAGGCATTAACTGTATGTCGGTATTTATCTGCGGATTGGGTATCAATCCTGCCGTAATCAGGTCAGCTTCGGCCTGACTGATATTTTCCAAAGCGGCTTTGATTCGCGGATCAGATTTCAAAGCCGTTTGTACCGCCTGGTTCAATGTGAATTCCTTAGGCTCAACTAATGTTTCGGAGGGAACTGAAGTAGCGCTAGTTTCGGCAGAAAACGCATTTGGTGGAGGCGCGTCGGCAATAGGTGGTCCGGATTCATTCATATATAAAGGCAGAGGAGTCGGCTTGTAATCTTGAATTGAGCAGCCGTTTAACAATAAAAGAATGCACAAAGACCATCTGCATGAAATATTAATAAATGGAGAGGCTAAGTGAAAATGGCAATCATGGTGCTTAAGCCATTCTTTTTTTATTTTTTTCATAGACGAATGATTTAGATTCTGTTGCATTGAACGGCATTGCTAAGCCCTCATATACTCCTGCGTGTTATGGGTGTTTCGTTCAGTAGGGCTTGAATGCTGCAGAGCGTCGGTCGTTCTGCAGCATCTGACAATCACCGACCATGCTCAAGTTCAACCGAACCATAAAAAATTCATCACATGATTGATTCTTCGCTGCTGCTTTCCTGCTGGCTGAAGCCGCTGCTGCAGGCCACACCGTGCGGACCGTGGCTTTGCAATACGGGGGCAGCCTGGCCTTCGTCTGCAGAATGCACGCCTTATGGCGTGAAACCGGAGCCGTCCAGGGCAAGCCCTTCGGCGGGTGCAAATGCTCGCGGCTGGAACCGTATGAAGCGGCTATCAAGGAACAGCTAGCACATAGCCGATCGATGACGCTGAAGGAACTGCAGAGCTGGCTGAAAGACGAACACAGCCTAAGTGTTAGGCTTGTGATAGCAACCAAATCGCCTCCACAGGCTTTAAAAATAGCTTTCTTTTAGCCCATTTCATCCCAATCTTCTCTGGGTGGTAGAAGGATAAAGAACAGGTAAGTCTTAATTTTGTTTTCGCAGTATTTTTAATTGTGGTAAAAATAAAGCGGACTTCGTGCCTGTTTTAAAGTTCTGCCTCGAACCGTATGGGGATAAATCGTCGTGGTTTTTAGATCACTTTGCCCCGGCAATTTCTCCTGAATCGTCCGAATATCATAATCGGCTTGCAATAAGTGGCTGGCGAAGAGAGGTCTGAACGTCACCAGGGCAGGTCTTTCGCTAAAGCTCCAATCCAGTCGGTATGACTTGAGGAAGGGCAACAGTTAAGATAAGGCGTGATTGCGCAAGAAAAGAGGAGTTAGGTTATGAAAATTTATACATTGGCCGCTATACTGTTTTTTTACGCTATTACATCTCACGGAATAGAACCGAATAGTGCTTCCATTCTAAAAGCGGATGTCGCAGTGGATTTTCGCTGTTCCGGATCTCCGCCTCTTGAAGGAATAGAGGAAAACGCTGAGTCCGACTTTCAGTACGATATACAAGATAACGATGCCATTTTCGAACTGGGGGACGGCGATTCTGCCGATGAACTCGGCGGGAATGAAGCGGTTTGCGGCGGCAGCAATGGCGACGATTTGATCAACGGCGCCGAGGGGCAATAATATCATTGACAGCGGTATTCAATCTCTGGAACCCTGTGTCGCTGGCCGCCTTTCTGTTCGCTAACCCGCTCGAGCCGATGCGGGCAAACTCGTAGCCGCCCTGCAATCTGCTTATCTTACGGATTGTTTTTAATCGATGGACCGCTTTGGCTGTAACTTAAGCCGTAGATGTCCAGATTTGATCTGGTGTTATGTTCCAGCGCTTTTTTCTAATCGGTCTTGTCGACTTTCACAAAAATACGCAGTTTGTTTTGGCCGTTTTGTTGAGAGCGGGCCAAATTTCCACCACCTCTGCTTTGGTTGTCTTCGTAGATGCCGCCCAGTTCCACCCATTCGCCCAGCTTGACCCGAATTGTGGTTTGTGCGCCTTGGGTTTCCATCTGGCCGCGCGCGTTGAGTTTGTCCGACCAGGGCGAAACGTCCAGAATGGCCTGTTCGCCTGCAAGCCTCGGCGTGACGGCAAAGCCCGTCGTCGTGTCGATAAAGTCGGTCGTGGTGGATAATGTAGGGCCATAGTCCGAATCGTAGATCTGCACGTTTTCCATTGGATACGTGTTGCCGGCTTGAATGTAAGCCGTATTGCCTTCCAGGGTCCGAATAGTTTGCGTGCTTTTACTGGCATACTGATTCTGATTTTGAGAGTAGTGGCCATATACGCTGGCGCGGGCTTTCGATGGATCATCGATCGGGCCGCTGATTCTGACTCTGGCCGCTGCGTTGAGTTCGTCGACGGTCAGCTGCCGGCTTTGAATGGCCGTGATGACCAGATTGTTCAGCCGGGTGTCCAGTTCGCTGACCAGCGCCCTGATTTCAGCCAACCGTTCCGGCGTGGTTTTGACCACTAGGCTGGAGCCGTTGGCGACCACATGGTCGGTATATTCCAACAAGGGCTCGAGTAGGGGCTGTATCTCGGAGGCCGGCCGGTTAGCCAGCGGGATCACTTCAATAACGGCTTGCTCCGCCAGGGCGAGCTTGCCGGACAGCAGCATGAAGATCAATAGCAGGCGTGTTGTATCCAACTCAACCTCCACGGGCTAAAAACGGTTAAAGGCGGCCGGGATGGCCGCCTTTTTAAGGATGAACTGAGATGCTCCGGTATAATTCCAAATACTGCTCGGCGCTGCGCTGCCAGGAAAAATCTTTTTTCATGGCATTAACCTGTAGTTTTTTCCAAATGTCGGGCATGCTGTATAAAATCAGCGCGCGCTTGATCGCTTCCATCAGAGAGCCGGCGCTGGCGTCGTTGAAAACAATGCCGGTGGCCGTGCCATTGCCGATTGTCTCAGGGACAGCGTCAACGACACTATCGGCCAAGCCGCCGGTTTTGCGGACGACCGGCAAAGTGCCGTAGCGCTGGCTGTACATTTGATTCAGGCCGCAGGGCTCAAACCGTGACGGCATCAGGAAAATATCGGCGCCGGCTTCGATAAGATGGGCCAGCGATTCATCATAGCCGATAGTGATTGCAATCTTGTCGGGATATGAATGCGCAAAATTCAACAGCCGTTGTTCAAAGACCTTGTCGCCGCTGCCGAGCAGTACAAATTGCATAGGCATGGCAGCCATTTCGGACAGGCACTCCAGCAACAGGTCTATGCCTTTTTGCTCAACCAGTCGGCTGATCAGTCCAATGACCGGAACATGCCCGTCAACCGGCAGCGACAGTTTTCTCTGCAGGGCGGACTTGTTGAGTTGTTTGTCCTGGAGCGATTCGGTCTGATAGTGCTGCTCAATGAGGGGGTCGGTTGCCGGGTTCCACTGTTCGGTATCAATGCCGTTGATAATGCCGCTTAAGAACTCCTTACGATAAGTCAAAAGTCCCTCAAGGCCGTATCCCAGTTCCGGCGTCTGAATTTCCAGCGCATAAGTAGGACTGACCGTGGTAATGCGATCGGCATATACCAGGCCGCCTTTAATGAAGGACAGCATGTTGTGGAATTCAAGCCCGTAAGGCTGCCATAACTGGCCCGGTAAATTCAATACGGCTGTACTGCTGCTCGGGAATAATCCCTGATAAGCCATGTTGTGTATAGTGAACAGGGTAACCGGCCGGTCGTGTTCCAGGGATAGCAACGCAGGAACCAGACCGCTCTGCCAGTCATTGCAGTGTACGATATCAGGTTGCCAGTTCAGGTGAGCCCGATCCATCGCGATTTCAGCGGCAATGCGGCAAAACAGGGCGAAACGTTCGGCATTGTTGGGCCAGTCGTTGCCTTGATCATCGTGGTAAGGATTGCCGGGATAATCGAAAAATTCGGGATAATCGACCAGCCAGACAATAACCGGGCTATCCGGCATGCGCGTTTCAAGAATGTTGACATCGCGGTTATCGACTCGCACGGAGCAAAGAAAGCGGACATCGCCCTGCGTTTTGATGGCCTGATAATGGGGCATGACCAGACGGACGTCTTGAGAAAGCTCGGCCAGTGCTTTGGGCAGGCTGCCTGAAACATCAGCGAGGCCTCCGGTTTTAATCAAAGGGTGTGCTTCGCTGGTGACAAAAAGTATTTTTTTCATAGCTTGTTTTTGCAATCCTTTATGGCTTTAAGATGATGGCTCCTAAAGGGGGTAAAGTAAGGCTGATGGAATGAGGCTGATTCATCCAGGCTATAGGCTCCGAGGTAACCTGGCCATTGCCGACGTTGCTGCCGTCATAATAGGTGGAATCGGAATTGAAGATTTCAGTGTAGGTGCCGGCTTGCGGAACGCCGATCCGGTAGTGTTCCCTGACGACCGGGGTAAAGTTAAGAATGATATACAGCTCTTCATGATCGCTTTTGCGGCGGTAACTGATAATGGACTGCTGCACGTCATGGCAATCGATCCATTCAAACCCGTGATGGTCAAAATCATGCGCGTATAGAGCCGGATGATCTTTATAGAGCGTGTTCAAGTCTTTGACCAGTTTTTGCACGCCGCGGTGATGCGCATAATCCAATACGTACCAGTCCAGGGCCCGGTTGAAATTCCATTCCGTGCCTTGCCCGAATTCGCAGCCCATAAACAGCAGTTTTTTACCCGGATAGGTGTACATATAGGTATATAACAGCCTCAGATTGGCAAAGCGTTGCCATTCGTCGCCGGGCATTTTGTTGACCAGAGAGCCTTTGCCATGCACGACCTCGTCATGCGAGAAGGGCAGGGTGAAGTTTTCGGTAAACGCGTAAAGCATGCCGAAGGTGAGTTGATCGTGATGATATTGGCGGTGGATAGGTTCCTGGCTCATATAGGCCAGCGTGTCGTGCATCCAGCCCATATTCCATTTCATGGAGAAGCCCAGCCCGCCGGTCCAGGTCGGCCGCGTCACCTGCGGCCAGGAAGTGGATTCCTCGGCCATGATGACGGTGCCGGGATGCTGGTCGTGCGTGACCGTATTCAGTTCTTTCAGAAAATCGATGGCTTCCAGATTCTCGTTGCCGCCATAGATGTTCGGAATCCAGTCGTCCGGGCCGCGTGAATAGTCCAGATAGAGCATTGAGGCGACGGCATCGACTCTCAGGCCATCGAGATGGAATTCTTCCAGCCAGAAGATGGCGCTGGACAGCAAGAAGTTTTTTACCTCATTGCGGCCGTAGTTATAGATCAGCGTGCCCCAGTCGCGGTGTTCGCCTTTGCGCGGGTCTTCATGCTCATAAAGCGCGCTGCCGTCGAAGCGGGCCAAGGCAAAGTAATCCTTGGGGAAATGCGCGGGCACCCAGTCCAGGATGACGCCTATATTATTTTGATGGCAAGTGTCGATGAAATAGCGGAAGTCATCGGGGGTTCCATAGCGGCTGGTCGGCGCGAAGTAGCCGGTGGTTTGATAACCCCACGACGCATCCAGAGGATGTTCGGTCACGGGCAGCAGTTCAATATGGGTGAAGCCCATTTCTTTCACATAATCGACGAACTGTGCAGCCAGTTCACGATAATTGAGAAAATTGCCCCGAGGATCACGTTTCCAGGAGCCCAGATGGACTTCATAGATCGACATGGGTTCATGCAGCCAATCGCGGCTTGTGCTGCGCTGGTTCATCCATTGGTGGTCCTGCCAGGCATAGCCTTTTTCATTCACGACAATGGATGCCGTTTTGGGGCGGAATTCAAATTGCTGCCCGTAAGGGTCGGTCTTGATCAGAACTTCATTGCTCTGCCGGTTCACTATTTCAAATTTGTATAAACAGCCGGTTGTCAGGCCCGGTATGAATAGCTCCCAGATGCCGCTGCTGCCGAGGTTCCGCATCGGGTGACAGCGGCCGTCCCACAGGTTGAAGTCGCCGATAACGCTGACCCGGCCGGCATTGGGCGCCCAGACGGCGAATAGCACGCCCTCAATGCCGTCAGCGCTATGCAAGTGAGCGCCCAGTTTCTGATAGATGTGCCAGTGGCGGCCTTCTCCGAATAAATGCCGGTCAAACTCCGATAACTGCACAGGAAAATCATACGGATCGTAATTCTCGTGCGGATGACCGTCCTTATCTATCCAGGAGAGCTTATAATGTTTTGGCAATTCTTCACTTTCGGCGTTATATTCAAAAAAGTCCGTACCGGTTATTCTCTGGAACGCAGGGCCATCATTATCCAAGCGCACTGATTCGGCGTAAGGCAGGTAGACTTTAATCTGAGTTGACTTGTTTTTTTGATGGCGGCCCAAAACAGAAAAAGGGTCATGATGCCTGGCTTCTATGATTTTAATAGAATCGGAGTCAAGCGTACTGGTCGACTGCTTTTTCACTTTGAATGCCCTCGGAATAGTAAGATAATGATTTCGTGATAATGAATGCGTAAATATTACCAAAAATTAAATAACAGTTGTGAGCCTATTCCACATGGAGATCGAAAATGTCAGCGACCAGTAATCAGCATCATGATCGTTTTGTCAGTCATTTAACACGCAATACCATTGCTTTAATCCTAGCCGGTGGTCGTGGTTCGCGATTGGAGAATATGACGGATTGGCGCGCCAAGCCCGCTGTTCCTTTCGGCGGCAAGTTCAGGATCATCGATTTTCCGCTGTCCAACTGTATCAATTCCGGCATCCGTAAAGTAGGCGTTCTGACCCAGTATAAAGCCGACTCCCTGATTCGCCATATCCAGCAGGGATGGGGATTTTTACGCGGCGAGTTCGGCGAGTATGTCGACCTGATGCCGGCCCAGCAAAGGCATGAGGAAGGCTCCTGGTACGCAGGGACTGCCGATGCGATTTACCAGAATATCGATATTCTGCGCAGCCGCAGGCCTGAATTCATCCTCGTACTGGCCGGCGATCATATCTATAAAATGGACTACGGCCCCATGCTGGCCGATCATGTCGAAAAAAATGCCGATTTAACGATAGGCTGCATCGAAGTGTCGCTGCAGGATGCGACGGCTTTTGGTGTCATGGACGTCGATGTCAACCGGCGCGTCAAGTCGTTCGTGGAAAAACCGAAAAACCCGCCGATCATGCCGGGTAGAACCGATACCGCACTGGCATCGATGGGGATTTATATTTTCAACGCCGCGTTTTTGTATGAACAATTGATCAAGGATGCCGATACGCGGGGGTCAAGCCGTGATTTCGGCAAGGATATTATCCCGTCCGTCATTGATAAATATGTGGTCAATGCTTATCCGTTCCTGGATTTGCAAAGCGGTGAGCAAAGTTACTGGCGCGATGTGGGTACGATAGATGCCTACTGGGCCGCTAATATGGAGTTGATTGGCGTTAAGCCGGATCTGAATCTCTATGACAAGAGCTGGCCGATCTGGACTTACCAGGTACAGGCGCCGCCGGCCAAATTTGTTTTTGACAATGACAAGCGGCGCGGAATGGCCGTCGATTCCATGGTGTCTGGCGGATGTGTTATTTCCGGATCGACAGTCAGGCATTCCTTGCTGTTTTCTAATGTTAGGGTCAATTCCTATACCACCTTGAAGGATACGATTGTTCTGCCTGAAGTCAATATTGCCCGCCATTGCCGCATCACGAAAGCCATTATAGAAAAAGGCTGTGAAATACCGGAAGGCACCGTGATCGGCGAAAACAGGGAAGAAGATGAAAAAAGATTTTATGTCAGCCCCGGCGGGGTCGTGTTAGTGACGCCTGATATGCTGGGGCTTCGAAGACACTACGTGAGATAGGCGAAGTGTCATGAGGGTCTCGAGAAGAAACATTTTATATTTCAGATGAGGTGATTTTGATTACGCCGGACAGTAAAGGACAAAGCGGACGACATTATGGTTGATAAAAAGAAATTGAAATTGGTATTGTGCTGGCATATGCATCAGCCGGAATACAGAGACTTGCAAACCGGCGAATATAAACTGCCCTGGACGTATCTGCATGTGATTAAAGACTACGTTGATATGGCGGCGCATCTGGAGGCGGCGCCCCAAGCCAAGGCCGTGGTAAATTTTGCGCCTATCCTGCTGGAACAGATAGAGGACTATGCCAAGCAAGTCAGCAGTTATTTGCATGACGGTATTTCAATTACTGACCCGCTATTGGCGGCGCTGGTTGAACCCAGCATTCCTGCCGATCCCGAAGCGCGCTTGAAATTGATCAAGGATTGCATGCGCGCCAACCGGGAGCGGCAAATCAATCGTTATCCGGCATTTAAAAAACTGGTTGAGATGGCCGAGTGGCTTGAACACCATTATGAGTCTTTAAATTACGTCAATTCCCAATTTATCAGCGACATTCTGGTCTGGTATCACCTGGCCTGGATAGGAGAAACCGTCAAGTTAGCGGATATCAGAATAAAGCGCTTGATAGAAAAAGGCGCCGGTTATACGCTGCATGAAAGACTGGAGATTCTGGAAATCATAGGCGAGCAGCTGGCTAACGTCATTCTGAGATATAAGGTATTGGCCAGAAAAGGCCAGATTGAGCTGTCGGTAACGCCTTATGCGCATCCGATCATGCCGCTTTTGCTGGATTTGAATTCTACGCATGAAGCCATGCCTCATGCGCCGCTGCCGGAACTGGATGCTTATCCGGGCGGGGAAGAGCGAGTCAGGTGGCATCTTGAAAAAGGCGTGCAGACCTTTAAACGCTTTTTTGGCTTTAAGCCGAAAGGATGCTGGCCTTCGGAGGGCAGCATCAGCGAACAGACGTTGAGAATACTGGATGATGTCGGCTTTGACTGGGCCGCAAGCGGCGGCTCAGTGGCGCATAACAGTTTAAATCTGATTGAAGACCCGGAAAAGCCGAGCATACATCATCCGTTTAAGCTTCAAAATACCGATATTGCCTGTTTTTTCCGTGATGACGGACTATCCGACCTGATCGGTTTTGAGTATTCCAAATGGCATGCCGATGATGCGGTCAGCGATTTGATTCATCATCTGGAAAATATTGCCAAGCATGAGCCGGGGGATACGGTCGTTTCTATCATTATGGATGGCGAGAACGCCTGGGAATATTTTCCTGCTAACGGTTACTATTTTCTCAGCGCTTTATATAAACGATTATCCAGTCATCCGGAAATTGAATTAACTACTTTTTCGGAATGCTTGAAAAATAAAGTGGATGTGAAGCCTTTGCCCAGACTGGTGGCCGGCAGTTGGGTCTATGGCACTTTCTCGACCTGGATAGGCGATTCCGATAAAAATCGAGGCTGGGATATGCTCGGTGATGCGAAATGGGCGTTCGATAAGGTTATCTCCACAGGACGCCTGACTGACGATCAGGTGCTCAAGGCCGAGCTTCAGCTGGCTGTCTGCGAAGGCTCCGACTGGTTCTGGTGGTTTGGCGATTACAATCCCGGAGAAGCGGTCAGTAACTTTGAAAAACAGTTCCGGCTTAATTTGACCAATTTGTACAGATTATTAGGTGAGGAACCGCCGGCTTATCTGTCTATGTCATTTACACAGGGTTCAGGCGCTCCGGCTATGGGCGGCGCAATGCGGCCCGGTATTGAACATATCTAAAAAATACTAAACAGGAATGACATGTTAAACAAACGCCGTGCCGGCATATTATTGCATATCTCATCGTTGCCAGGTGGCGGCATTCAGGGGGATCTGGGTCAGGAAGCGTATCATTTTGTCAATTTTCTCGCGGATGCCGGCATCACCGTATGGCAAACGCTGCCCTTGGGCATGACCCATGCGGACCGTTCGCCTTATCAGTGCTTATCGGCGCATGCAGGCAATCCGTTATTTATTAGCATGGATTGGCTGGCCAATAAAGGTTGGCTGCCATTATCCGCGCGGGACTATCAAAACGCTTCAAATTCGGACAAAACCTACTTGACGGCAATGGCCTTTCAAGGATTTCTGGAACGTGCCGATCCACAGGAGAAGGAGCAATTTGCGCGTTTCTGCAAGACGCAGGCATTCTGGCTCGATGATTTTGCCCTATTTATCGCGCTCAGGAATGAGTTTAATCAGCTGTGCTGGATTCAGTGGCCGGAACACTTCAAGGAAAGAGATACAAAAGCGATAAAAGAAGCCTGCCGACGCCTGAACGTGGAAATTGAGAAAACCAAATTCGAACAATACGTCTTTTTCAGGCAATGGCTGGAATTAAAGGCTTACGCTAAAGAGCGCGGCGTGCTGTTGTTCGGGGATATTCCCATCTTCGTCTCTTACGATAGTGCCGATGTCTGGGCTAACCGTCAGGTTTTTAAACTTGACGAGTCCGGTCAAATGTCCGTAGTGACAGGCGTGCCGCCCGATTATTTTTCCGCCAAGGGGCAGCGCTGGGGAAATCCTCATTATGACTGGGAATATCTTAAGGACACCGGATTCCGCTGGTGGGTTGAGCGTATGCATACCCAGCTTGAGCTGTTCGATATTCTACGTATAGATCACTTTCGAGGGCTTGAGGCTGCCTGGGAAATACCGGCCGAGGAGGAGACGGCGATTCATGGTCAATGGGTTAAGGCGCCAGGAGAAGAGCTGCTGAACGCCATAAAAGCCGAACATGGATCAATTCCGTTGGTTGCTGAGGATCTGGGCGTCATTACCCCGGAAGTCGTGGAACTGCGTGATGAATTTGGGCTGCCGGGTATGAAGATTCTGCAGTTTGCTTTCGGAAGCGGACCTGATAATCCGTATCTGCCGAACAATTATGAAAAAAATTGCGTGGTTTATACCGGCACTCACGATAATGATACGACTTTAGGTTGGTCGCAAGCATTGAGCGAGGAGGAAAAAAGATTCGCTTACGAATATCTCGGCAATCCCTCAATGCCTCTGCACTGTGTTCTGATACACGCCGCGCTGGCGTCGGTCGCCAATCTGGCGATCATTCCTATGCAGGACGTTCTGGAACTGGATTCCAGTCATCGGATGAACGTTCCCGGCACTGCTGAAGGCAATTGGCAATGGCGTTTCCAGTGGGACCAGTTGTCGCATGAGCGGGCTGCCAGATTGGCTCATCTTGTTAAATTGTTCAATCGTAACTGATGTTACGCACGGGCGCTTTCATCCCGTTTGCTGTGCCGAGCACCGCAGTTTTCGGCGAGAATAGGCGGTAGGCTGGGTTGATAAACCCAGCATTTTGGCCGCCCCTGCCGGGTTTCCGCTAAAGCTCCAACCCAGCCTACACAGGTTGTTAAAAGCAAGTAACTCGCCTTCGGGTGCGATAAATCCGATCAAATAAAACCGTCGCTCTAGCGACACTTTATTAAACCTCAACTAACTGCGTAACCTCAGATCGTAATTAAGACGAGGCGACCTTGAGAGGCCGCCTTTGCCTTTATCAGGATAATTTAATCATCATCTTTATGCTTCACCTGTTTCGGTATAGGCAATAAAGGGACGTTGTAGCTTTTAATGATTGCTTGAATCTTGTCCGCGTTGGCGGCAATCAGTTTATTGAGTGTTTCCTGTCTGGCCTTATCGCCAAAACGCACGCCCATCGCCATCGAGAAATCGAATTTCATGCCAGGGGCTGACTGCATCGGAATCATCGTATAACTGTTCTTGGGGCTTTCGGAAATGACATAGCCGGCCATCGGGCCCCAAAGAATAACCATGTCGATCTTTTTGGCGTTCAGGTCCTTGAGTATCTGCATGGCTACGTTATTTTCCGCATCGCCTGACATGGATTGATAGGGAATGCCCTGGTCAAGCAGGCCGTTTTGCTGCAGCCAGGCTGTTCCTGGGCCGCGGTCGAACATGGCAATCCGCAATTTTTCCTGACGCTCCGGCGATAGATCGGCCAACTGAGAAGCATCCTTTATGTCATCCCAGCCGCGGCCCTTGGCAATCAACAGCACATAAGTTGAATGGTAGTAAGGTACTGTGGTTAACGTGAGGTCATAGTCGGCAGGAACCCCCATAATGACATCGCACTTAAACTCTTTACTGTCTACATCGTTTTCTTTTAATGGCGCGTTCAAGGTATTGCGAACAAAGCCGATACGTTGAGGAAGCCATGTGTATTCAAGCGTCTGTCCGAGTTCCTTGGCGAACAGTTCGGCGATTTTATTTTCAAAGCCGTCCTGACTTTTAGACGAATAAGGCGGGTTCAATGGATCTGCGCAGACTTTGAATTTTTCTTCTGCTGCGGCCGAAAACGTCATTGCGGTTAAAAATAACCCGGCAAGTACTCTATGAATCTGATGCGAAGCCCGCATTAAGTTCTCCTTGTGTGAATTGGACAATAAGAACAACTAGTTTACTGTATAACGAATTGTTATTTAAACAAAAAGTTAGTTCAATGCAGGTGCTTAGACCTGATAAGGCAGAATTGTATCCGGCTTAATGTTAAGTTCGGCGAAGATTTTCGTTAATAGCTTTTTTTCTTCATCAATAATTCTGTCTCTTAATCCGTAAGGATACTGGGTCGTACAGGCTGCGGCGATGTCCAAGCAGTATTCAAAAATGGTTGGATGCCTATGCGTGGGCACTGCCTTAGAGACAATTGATCTCAATTCTGTCAGCAAGCGGGACGAAGGCCGGTTATGCGCAAAGCGATCAAGAAAAGCATCGGCATCTTCAGAAGTGACTACCTGAATGCCTGCTATGCGGTCCAAGAAGGCAATATGCTCGATAAGGAAGTTGTAGAGAAGCCTTAACTCCCCAGGCTGGTTATCGTCATCGGCCCATATGATTTCAATCAATGGCATCAAATCCAGAAAATAAAAATCGGCAGGGCGCAGGTTGAATTCGTTCATTAATTGATCGAATGCATATTGCGGTGACATAGAATTTCCTTATAAGGGATAGAAAAATCTAACTATAGCTCAGGTTTATATTATGTCTAGCTTAGGAAACTGAACAGCAAAAAAAAAGCCCTGACCGGTAATCGGCCAGGGCTTTTGGGATCAATCTAAAAAATCAGATCGATTTATTAATTAGGTAATGCGAATACAGTTAATGTACCACCTAATTTAGTGAAAGAGCTCAAGCTTCTGTATGCGCCAACAGCACCTAAACCTTCAGAGTTTGAGTTTTCTTCACCGGTGTCAAGACCAGCAGCGATACCGATACCAGCCCAGCCGCCGATACCTGACAGAACGCCAACGTATTGTTTGCCGTTGTATTCCCAGGTATTAACGTTGCCGATGATGCCGGAAGGTGTTTTGAATCTGTACAATTCTTTACCGGTTTTAGCATCAACCGCTTTCAGGTAGCCTTCCAGAGTGCCGTAGAATACAACGCCGCCGGCTGTAGCAACAGAACCTGACCATACAGAGAATTGCTCTTTGTTAGACCAGGCGATTTTACCGGTTTTAGCGTCATACGCTGTAAATTGACCCAGGTTGGTTGAGTCATCAGGTTTGCCTGTCAGAACGTCTGCACCAGCAGGCTGCATGGTCAGAGTGGCACCTACATAAGGCTGACCGGCTGTGTATGAAACTTCGAATGGTTCGTAGTTCATGCACAAGTGGTTGCCTGAAATGTAGAACAGGCCGGTGTCAGGAGAGTAGGAAACAGGCGCCATATTTTTAGCACCCAAAGCAGCAGGGCAAATGCCTTCGCTGTTCACGTCTTCACCGTTGTGCTCAGTAGAATATTGTGGAACAACTTGAGGACGGCCTGAGTTCATGTCAACGTGGGTAGCCCAGTTGACAGATTTGTCGAACTTTTCAGCAACCAGCAATTCACCGGTTTCACGATCCAGCGTGTAGCCAAAACCGTTACGGTCGAAATGCACGATAGTTTTATGCATTTTGCCTTTGACTTCCTGGTCAACCAGAACAGTTTCGTTGATACCGTCGAAATCCCACTCGTCGTGAGGCGTCATTTGGTAAACCCATTTAACTTCCCCGGTGTCAGCGTCACGAGCCCACAGGGACATGGACCATTTGTTGTCGCCAGGACGTTGCACAGGGTTCCATGTAGATGGGTTGCCTGATCCGTAATATACCAGGTTCAATTTAGGATCGTAGCTGTACCAACCCCAGGTTGTACCGCCGCCGATTTTCCATTGGTCGCCTTCCCAAGTGCTTGTGCTTGAGTTTTCACCCACTGGAGTGACTTTGCCGTCTTTCCAGGTAGTTGTCTTTTTAGGATCGATCAGCGTATCGCCGTCTGGACCCATGCTGTAGCCTTTCCAAGCCAGTTCGCCGGTTCTGATGTCATAAGCGGCCAGGAAACCACGAACACCGAATTCACCGCCAGAAATACCAGTCAGTACTTTATCTTTAACAACTAATGGCGCTTGAGTGTTGGTCATGCCCAGTTTAGGGTCGCCGTTCTGTACGCTCCATACGCGTTTACCGGTTTTAGCATCCAAAGCTGTTAAAACGGTATCGGATTGTTGCAAGAAGATTTTGCCGTCACCGTAAGCTAAACCGCGGTTAACGGTGTCGCAGCACATAACCGGAATAGTAACGTCAGCATCTTGAGTAGGCGTGAATTCCCAGATTACTGATTGAGTTTTTTGGTCAATCGCGTAAACAGTGTTGGGGAATGGGGTGTGGATGTAAAGAACATCGTTAACTACCAGCGGGCCGCCTTCATGGCCACGTAATACACCTGTAGAAAAAGACCATGCAGGTTGCAGATTTTTAACGTTGTTGACGTTGATCTGATTCAGTTTGCTGTAACGAGTACCTGCGTAGTTGCCACCCCAAGCAGCCCAGTTAGCTGGGTTTTGAGTCAATTTCTCAACTTCGGTGTTAGCAGTTGAAACCGCTGGCGCAGCTAATATAGCAGCTACACTTGAAGCAAGCAGCCAACTTTTTAAAGGCTTCTTCATATATATTTCTCCTGATATTCTGCTAATTAGACAGAATACTGATTATGTTTTTTAAGACTAATATTAGTTTTAAAGCATTAGGGTGACTTCTTATTCTAAAAGGAATTTTTCCTGGTCACACCAGACGCCTAAATTTAATGATTTTGCCTCAAAAGTCAACTTTTAAGGTGATTATAAGATCTTTACTGTGTGCTTGTCTGGGCTAAGATTGCGGAAAGTAATCAATGTTTATTTCTTCAAAATAAAACACATATCCGATAAAAATACTGGAAATTTAATGATTTTTTGAGTCTGTCAGTCCTGGCGTACATGGCAACTTTATCTCGATATACCGCCTGCTTTTGCGATTGGTTTGCATTGATGGGCCTGAATTTAGCGGAGCCTCACCTGACTAGGAAATCTAATAAAGGCCGATACCTGGATCTGAATGTCAGACCTTATTTAACTTAATTGTTCGGTTAAATGGTTTCTATGCGATAACCATTGCGGTTCCAGCACAACACCTCGGCCGCATCCCTTCGCCAAGCGGAAAGTACAAAGCGTTGGGCTGGCTGACCGTTTATTTCGAAGTCATGAACGCCGGGCCGGTGAGTATGTCCATGAATCAGGCGCAAGCAGTTGTGTTCCCGCATGACGGTTACTACCGTGTCTTGATTGACGTCCATGATTTCCTGCGTTTTTTTACGTTTATGAAAGTGGCTGCGAAAACGGTACCAGCGCGCCATCAGTAAACGCAGGAGCAACGGTTTCGATAAGACATAGCGTTTCCATTCCGGCGTATGTGATTTGGCTCTAAAAGCCTGATAGGGCAGGTCGTCGGTGCAGAGCAAATCGCCGTGTGTGAGCAAGGTAGACATGCCATAAAGATCAATAACCGCATAATCATCAATCAAAGTCACGCCGGTCTCCTGGCAGAATTTATCGCCCAGCAGGAAATCGCGGTTGCCTTGCTGTAAATAGACTTTCGCGCCCGAACCGGTCAATTGCTTCAGATGTTTTCGGATCTTGCTGTTGGGCGGAGTAGGGTCGTCATCGCCTATCCAGGCGTCGAAAAGATCCCCCAGAATATAAATAGCTTCTGCCTTGGTGGCTCGCTGTTCAAGAAAGTCTAGAAATCGGCGGGTGATTTCAGGTTTATCCAGAGAGATATGGAGATCTGATATGAATAGGATGTCTTTATTCATGAAGAAATAGTGCAAAAAGCCCAAGGCAGCATTAGGTTTTGCCTTGGGCTTCTAGTCATTCCTCTTGGTTTGGCGATTATTTAATGACTTCAGCTTTTTCAATCACGATGTCGGTTTTAGGTACATCCTGATGCGGGCCGCGGTTGCCTGTCGGTTGCTTGGCCATGGCGTCGACTACTTCCATGCCTTCAACCACTTCGCCAAAAACGGCATAACCCCAGCCATTAGGCGTAGGGCTGGTATAGTTCAGGAATGAATTGTCTTTGTAGTTGATAAAAAATTGCGCAGTTGCAGAGTCGGGGTCTGGTGTACGGGCCATGGCGATAGTGCCGCGATTGTTCGGCAGACCATTGTTGGCTTCGTTTTTAATGGAAGCATGAGTGGCTTTTTGGTTGAAGCTGGTATCGAAGCCGCCGCCTTGTGCCATAAAGCCGGGGATGATGCGATGGAAAATAGTGCCGTTATAAAAGCCTTCGTTAACATAAGTCAGAAAATTTGCCGATGAAACAGGCGCTTTTTCAGAATTCAGCTGAATGACGATTTCACCGAGCGTCGTTGTTAATTTAACTTTTGGTTGTGTGTCAGTCATTTTGTTTTCCGTTGCAAAAGAAAGTGTTGATAGGGACAGCATCATGGAAAGAATGAGGATGCGCATGGATTTTCCTTGTGGGTGATGCAAAGGGCAGATTCTATGTGTTTTTATCTTGAAAGAGAAGTATGTGCTTGGTAAATTGTGCGGTTTTGTTTATAAATCTACATAAATTTCATCCGGCTGGCTGTCTTGCAGAAGTCGATTGCGGGCACTTGGGCGGATTCTTTAACGATATGGCATGGTAACTCAATGTTAAAAATATATAACACCCTGACTCGAAAGAAAGAATTGTTTCAGCCGCGCGAAGCCGGCAAGGTCGGCATGTATGTTTGCGGCATGACAGTTTATGACTACTGCCACATCGGCCATGCCCGCGTCATGGTTGTGTTTGATACGGTTGCACGTTATTTTCGTCATTTGGGTTACGACTTGACCTATGTGCGCAATATCACCGACATCGATGACAAGATTATTCAGCGGGCCAATGAAAACGGCGAAGAATTCGGCAAGCTGACGGAGCGTTTTATCGAGGCCATGCATGAGGATGAGCGCGCGCTGTCGGTGCTGCCGCCCGATATCGAGCCCAGAGCCACACAATCCATCGAGCAGATTATCGCCATGATTGAGACCTTGGTGGCTAAAGGACTGGCTTATGTCGGCAGCAATGGCGATGTGTTCTATTCAGTCAATAAATTCAAAGATTACGGTCAATTGTCGGGCAAGAACCTGGATGAGCTGCAAGCCGGCGAGCGTGTCGATGTGGATCTTGCCAAGCAGAATCCGATGGATTTCGTGTTGTGGAAAATGGCCAAGCCGAGTGAGCCTGCCTGGGAATCGCCTTGGGGTCTGGGACGTCCCGGTTGGCATATCGAGTGCTCGGCCATGTCGACCTGCTGCCTGGGAAATCATTTCGACATCCATGGCGGCGGCATGGACTTGCAGTTTCCTCATCATGAAAATGAAATCGCCCAGTCGGAAGGCGCGACCGGCGAAAAATTCGTTAATTTATGGATGCACAACGGCTTCGTGCGCATCAATGAAGAGAAAATGTCCAAATCGCTGGGCAATTTCTTTACCGTTCGGGAAGTACTGCAGCGCTATCGGCCGGAAATCATCCGGTTTTTTATTCTTTCCAGTCATTACCGCAGTCCATTGAATTATTCCGATGAGCATCTGAATGAGGCGGGAGCGGCTTTGACGCGGCTTTATACAGCGTTGCGCGGCGTCGAAATGGCAGAGGCGGCAGCAGAAGCCGATTACAAAGCACGGTTTGAACAGGCTATGGACGATGATTTCAATACGCCTGTCGCGCTATCGGTACTATTCGATTTAGCCAGAGAACTGAATAAGGTCAAGGAAAACAATCGGGAAAAGGCAGCGCAATTGGCGGCTACGCTAAAGTATCTAAGCGGTTTACTCGGAATACTGCAAGATGATCCCGATGCTTTTCTTAAAGGCGGGGCAATAGCCGGTTCGGGCACTGAGAGCTTATCGGATGAGCAGATTGAACAGCAAATCCAGGCGCGCCTTGAGGCTAAGAAGAATAAAGACTGGGCGACCGCCGACCGCATCCGTGATGAATTGAAAGAACAGGGTATTATTCTGGAAGATGTGCCGGGCGGTACGAACTGGCGTCGGGAATAATATAGCAAAAGTATTTAGGCTCACGGTAAAGCCGAAATATCATCTCAGGACACATGGCTTGTCCCTGAAACAGAGTTAATGATTAAAGAAGGATAGTAATGAGCGAAATAAAAGATAAATCAGTCCAGACATTCCTTGATGAATTGGCCAGTAAAGCGCCTACGCCCGGCGGCGGCAGTGCCGCTGCCGTGATGGGAGCGCAGTCGGCCGCTCTGACCAGCATGGTGTGCAATCTGACTATCGGCAAGCCCAAATACGCCGAGGTTGAAGCTGAAATGCAGGCGCTACTGTTGAAATCGGAAGCGCTGCGGGAAAAACTGATCGGCATGATTAAAGCCGACGTGGATGTCTTTGATCGTTTAATGGCTACTTACGGCTTGCCGAAAGAAACGGAAGAGGAAAAGGCAGCGCGCAGCGCGGCCATTCAGTCCGTATTGAAAGAAGCGACTGAAGTGCCTTTGGCTTGCGCCCGCGCTTGTAGAGAGGCGATCGAATTAAGCCGTATTGCCGCAGAAAAGGGTAATCTGGGCGTGATCAGTGATGCCGGCGTGGCTGTCATGGCCGGTTACGGCGCCTTAAAAAGTGCGGCTCTGAATGTCTACATCAACGCGGGCAGTCTTAAGGACAGAGACTTTGCCGAGGCAAAGCTGGCGGAATTGGAACAGATCATGAAAGACGCTGATGTAGCTGCTGAAGAGATTTATCAGCTTGTTAAAGCCAAATTGTAATCATCAAATTCGGCCGTCGTGCAGGCGGCCGGGCGTGATTTAAATGCGATAATGAAGTTTTGTAATTTCAATGACTTATGTTTTATTTGAAAAATAACTATAAAAATAATCAAAAAATGGTTGACGAGATAGGGGATACCCCTTATCATAGTCATCTCTTCAAGGGTGGTTGAGAAGTTTAGCAAGCCATTAACAAAGAAGGTCGTCGGGGTATAGCGCAGTTTGGTAGCGCGCCTGCTTTGGGAGCAGGATGTCGGGGGTTCGAATCCCTCTACCCCGACCAATTTGCGCTTGTAGCTCAACCGGATAGAGCACCGGCCTTCTAAGCCGGGGGTCGCAGGTTCGAGTCCTGCCAAGCGCGCCATTTCTTGAGAAGTCCACATTATGGTGAGCGTAGCTCAGTTGGTAGAGCCCCGGATTGTGATTCCGGTTGTCGTGGGTTCGAGCCCCATCGTTCACCCCATCTCCATAATTTCTCTTTTCTTTAATTATTCTGCTCACACTCTTAGGTCTCATGCTGAATCCAGAGTTCAAGCTGTGCTCGGCACAATTATTTCTGCAATCAATCGCATTTCCATATCATATTCCAGTAGACCAGTAATGAGTTTAAGCATGGCTGCTGATCCAGCGCACAATATCTGCTGCGCTCATAGCGCCTGACTGACGGGCAATTTCACGGCCGGCTTTAAATAATACCATCGTAGGAATGCTGCGAATGTTGAATTGAGCGGCAATGCCCTGTTCCTGTTCAGTATTGAGCTTGGCCAGACGTACCCGAGGCTCAAGCTGAGCCGCAGCCTGGGCGAAAGCCGGAGCCATCATCTTGCAAGGCCCGCACCAAGGCGCCCAGAAATCGATAACGACAGCAATATCATTGCGCGAAATATGGCGTTGGAAATTATTGCCGTTTAATTCCAGCGGCTGTCCCGCGAATAAAATTTGTTTACATTTGCCGCAATGAGGATGATGATCCAGGCGTTCGGAAGGAATTCGATTTATGGTATGGCAAAAAGGGCAGACAATATGCAGAGAGCTCATGTTGAAGATCTTCTTTATAGTTTAGACAGGCCTGATATAAGGCCATCACGTCTGAAAATCAATATGCGTCGCTATAGTTATGTTTTTGAGTTGACGGGACGGACGCTTCCGTCGTTCATATCGATAATATAAGCGCGGCCAAAACCGATCACGTATCGTCCATTTTCAGGGTGCAAAGCAAATAGATGAAAATCGGATAGTGAACGTAACAAGTTGACGACTTCGCCGAATTTGGTGCTCAGGGCTTGCAACTGGACAGCGTAGATTTCATCATCATGCGGTATTTCCTCGGCTTTGCATCCAAATACAGCCCTCTCGCGCGCAAATAGATTATGAGACTCGGATTCCGGACGGATAAACATCACAGATGCCTGCGGATTCTGCAGCAAATTGGCGGTGTGGCTGGCCAGTTCGCTGACAAAGACATAAAAGCATCCTGTCTGATCTTGTACAAAAGGCGCATAACTAATGTCGGGAGCGCCGTTCGCTGTAGCGGTCGATAGCAATAATGTCTGCTGAGATGCAATCAGTTTATGACAATCAAGGGCTATGTCGTCAAGATTTTCGGTTTCGTTCATGTCAGGCATGTCCTATGTTTGTATTCGCCATTGTCGGATATTTTGTCCACATCCAATTTTTATGGTCTTTTGAGCAGTATTGAGTCAGATTGATTTAACTGCAGAATTACGCCCGTTGTTGTGTTTCATCTGTATTGTTTATTATTGAGCAGGCTCGGCGGCGAATATCAATCTGTTAACTGGATGATCAAAAGTTTTTCTTCTTCGAACTTTACCAGAAATATCGGTTTCAAAAATAAGCGAAACTTAAGTTTTTTTGATTGGGGAAGAAATAGATTCAAGACAATCCTTTTGTTGAAAAAAGAAGGCTAACCGCTCTCTGTATCGCGCTTCAAACTGGCCAGGTCGATAACGAAACGGTACTTCACATCGCTTTTCAGCATGCGCTCATAGGCTTGATTAATCTGCTGGATCGGAATGATTTCGATGTCGGCCGTAATGTGGTGCTGGGCGCAGAAATCGAGCATTTCCTGCGTTTCCTTCAAGCCGCCGATGAGAGAGCCGGCAATGCGGCGGCGCTTGAAGATCAGATTGCCCACGTTCGGGGAAGGATGCGCGTGATCGGGCACGCCCACCAGACATAAAGTGCCATCCCTCTTGAGCAATGCCGTGTAGTCATCCAGATTATGCGAGGCGGCCACAGTATCCAGGATGAAATCAAAGCTGGCGCGCTGCTTGCCCATCGCCTCGGAATCTTTCGATACGACCACTTCATGCGCGCCTAAACGCTTGGCATCCTCTATTTTGCTTGCAGAGGTTGTGAACAACACGACATGAGCCCCAAACGCGCGCGCGAATTTTACTGCCATGTGGCCGAGCCCGCCTAAGCCTACAATGCCGACTTTGTCGTTCGGCCCTATCTGCCAGTGCCGCAACGGGGAGTAAGTGGTAATGCCCGCGCATAACAAGGGCGCTGCCGCTGCCGGATCGAGGCTATCCGAGATATGCAGGACAAAACGCTGATCGACAACGATCCGGCTGGAATAGCCGCCATAAGTCATGCGGCCGTTATGCGGATCAGGGCTGTTATAGGTGAAGGTGGCCGCATCGCAGAACTGCTCCTGATGATCATGGCAATCGGGACAGGTTCCGCATGAATCGACCAGACAGCCGACGCCGACCAGTTCGCCGACTTTAAAATCCGTTACGGCGCTGCCGATAGCGGCCACTTTGCCAACGATTTCATGGCCCGGCACGATCGGGAAAACCGAACCGCCCCATTCATTACGAACCTGATGAAGATCGGAATGACAGACGCCGCAGAATAAAATCTCGATCTGGACATCAGTCGGCATGGGATCGCGTCGCTCAAAGCGGAATGGTACGAGCGGAGCATGGTGATCATGGGCGGCATAGCCGATAGTTTTCTGCATAATAATGCTCCTGTTAAGAGATTTTTCATATAAGCCAGCCGGTATCAAGCGGCGCACTGGCGCATACATTTGCAATTCACAATAAAGCCAATTCAAAGAATTGGGACAGTTTAGGCTTTTAAAATCATCAAAAGATTTTTCAAGAGGACTATATGCGCTCATAATTGGATTCAGCTATGATAGCGTAATCATTTAGTTATAAATGGTTTCTGTTAATAATCTTTAACTGTTTCTAGCATAATAGCCATTGAAAAATTCCGCTGGGTCAAACAATCTGTATTTTTCCATCCGGCTTGCCTTGGCGCTGGTGGCTGTTTTGTTTGCCGGTTGCGCCCATGAGCCTAAAGTCGCTCCCGCAAGGCCCATGCAGTCGCAACGGCCGCCGGTTGTGGATTATGCTCTAAGCCTGCAAGGCGTGCCTTATCGCTACGGCAAGGATTCGCCGCAGGAAGGCTTCGATTGCAGCGGCTTTATCAAGCACGTTTATGAACGGCAGGGTATTTCCTTGCCGCGTACGACACGCGAGATGGCTCGGTCGCTGCCTTCAATTTCAATACATGATCTCAGCTCAGGCGATCTGGTCTTTTTCAACACCAATGGTCGCCAGTTTTCCCATGTCGGCCTGTATATCAGCGATAATAATTTCATCCATGCACCCAGTCAACGTACCGGCAGAGTGCTGGTATCCAGTCTGAATAATCAATACTGGCGCCAGCATTTGATTGGCGCACGCCGTCCCATACAATGGCGCTAAACTGGAATTTTTATCCTTAGAAAAAGTTATTCATGCAGGCGCAAACCCGAAAGAAACCTTATCAGCAGCTTTATTTTCAAGTATTGACGGCTATTGCTCTGGCCATTTTGCTCGGCCATTTCTATCCTGAAGCCGGCATCGCCATGAAACCGCTGGGCGACGGCTTCATCAAGCTGATCAAGATGATCATCACGCCGATCATCTTCTGTACTGTCGTTTCCGGTATCGCCGGCATGCGGGACATGAACAAGGTCGGACGCGTCGGCATCAAGGCGCTGGTTTATTTTGAGGCCGTCAGTTCGTTGGCGCTGGTCATCGGATTGATCGTGGTCCATGTCATCAAGCCCGGCGCGGGCATGAATATTGATGTCGCCACGCTCGATACCAAAAGCCTGACGGCCTATACGACGGCGGCGAAATCGCAAAACGCGGTGGATTTCCTGCTCAATATCATTCCCGCCAGTGTTGTCGATGCCTTCGCCAAGGGAGACATTCTGCAGGTGCTGCTGTTTGCGTTGTTGTTCGGTTTCTCGCTGGCTGCGCTGGGGCAGTTCGGCGAAGACGTAAAGCTGTTCATCGACAAGATCTCGCAGGTGCTTTTCGGCATTGTGGCAACTATCATGAAACTGGCGCCGATCGGTGCTTTCGGCGCCATGGCTTTTACTATCGGCAAATACGGCATCGCATCGCTCGCGCCTTTGGCGAAATTGATGGGCAGCTTTTATCTGGCCTGCCTGCTGTTTATTTTGATCGTGCTGGGACTGATTGCGCGATTGGCGGGCTTCAGTATTCTGAAATTCATACGCTATATCAAGGATGAATTGCTCATCGTGCTGGGCACGTCTTCTTCGGAATCGGTATTGCCGCGCATCATGCTGAAAATGGAGAAGCTGGGCTGTTCGAAACCGGTCGTGGGACTGGTGATTCCGACCGGCTATTCATTCAATCTGGACGGGACATCGATTTACCTGACCATGGCCGCGATTTTTGTCGCACAGGCCACCAATACGCCGCTGACGCTGACCCAGGAATTGACGATTCTGGGCATCTTGCTGTTGACCTCGAAGGGCGCATCGGGCGTGACCGGCAGCGGCTTTGTTACCCTGGCCGCGACGCTGTCGGCCATTCCGGCCATTCCGCTGGCAGGGCTGGCATTGATTCTCGGCATAGACCGCTTTATGTCCGAGGCGCGCGCGTTGACCAATCTCATCGGCAACGGCGTTGCGACCGTGGTTGCCTCTAAATGGGAAAGTGAACTGGACAGGAAACAGCTTGATGCGGAGCTTAACGGTATGGGCGAAGCGGTTGAGCTGCAGATTCCTGAATAATTCCTCTCATGTCACATAATGGCCGTGGATTTTTACCGCGAAGAACACGAAGGCCGCGAAGTTTTATATTATTCATAACCTAGCCGGACAGGGCATGTTGCCCTGTCCGAAACGTTTGATATTGGTTAGTGCAGTCCCTTAGCTCAGACATTGCAGAAACGTTAGGAACGGGGTTGCAACCCCCATTCCGCTTGAAGCTGCTTTTCCAATGATTTCATGGCCCGGCACGAAGCTGATCGTGACACATTATTGATGCCGATAAATCCGGTAAATACTGCCGGTAAAGTCATCCGAAATATAGATAGCGCCGTCCGGCCCTTCGGCAACATCAACTGGTCTGCCTATGACATCGCCTTGCCGCTCAAAACCTGTGATAAAGTCACGTTCCTTGATCGCACCATTGGGTTCGAAATGCAGCGATACAACTTTATAGCCGATTTTTTGGGTGCGGTTCCAGGAACCATGCAGAGCCACTAACGCTGAGTTTTTAAATTTTGACGGCAAGTTTTTACTGCGAAGAAAAGTGATGCCAAGAGGCGAGGCATGGGCGGCAAATTCATGAATTGGGGCCTCGCTGCCGCTTATTCTTTCCTCATTGCCGGCACCAAAATCGGGATCGGGGACTTTATTGCCATTGGCATAAGGCCATCCGTAAAATTTGTCTTGTTCAATCCGGTTAAGTTCGCAGGGAGGGAAGTCATCGCTTAGAAAATCACGGCCATTATCGACGCCGAACAGTTCATGAGTGACCGGATGCCAGTCAAAGCCGACCGTATTACGCAGCCCCGTCGCAAATAGCGTTTCATGTCCTCCGTCCGGGTCATAGCGCAGCAGGGCCGCCCGCTTCGGGGTATTTTCCAGGCAGGCATTGCAGCTCGATCCGACCGATACATACATCAGGCCATCCGGGCCGAACCGCACCGTGCGGCTCCAGTGATTGCCGCCGCCCGGAATATCGGTGACGATACGCTCGTATTCGCCTTGTGTCGCGCGTGATCGGGCATCGAAGCGTACGCGCCCGATTGCATCGGTTTCGGCAACATACAAACGTCCCTGATAGAAATCCAGGCCGTGCGGCCGTTTCAGCCCGGTCAGCAGATCCCGTCTGCCATCCGGCGCGCCGTCATGATTGTCATCCCGCTCAAGCAATACGACCCGGTCGTCAGAGGGCAGGCTTACCAGCAGATCGCCCGCTTCAGTAAAACGCAGCATGCGGGCGCCCGGTAAATTCTTTGCATAGATTGAAATCGAAAATCCCGGCGGCAGGCGTAAGCGCGCACTCAGCTGTTCTTCAGCCGGCGGATTTTTCTTCAGAACGGGCGTATTGATGCCGAACAAACGGGAAACCAGGAATCCTAGAATGGCTCCTATGATAATGATACGCGCCAGTGTCCAAAGAGATTTATGCATAGGAATGTCCATCCGATTATCAAAATTCTTTTCGGGGCTGTTTCAAGTCGCATTTTTGTTATTTGAACGGGCACCAATCAGGAAGTTTCTTTTCAAATGAGTAAGACGTTCATCAATATTTTCTTGGAGATTACTATGGCTGAAACCGGAATCGATAATGACGCAGTGGTGGCCGTGCTGAATAAAATCCTGGAAACCGAATTGGCCGGTGTTGTTTGTTATTCGCATTACGCATTGATGATATATGGCTATAACCGTATCCCCATTGTTTCGTGGCTGCGCGGTCAGGCAGCCGAATCCTTGACTCATGCCAATGAAGCAGGTGAATTGATTACCAATTTTGGCGGACATCCTTCTCTTGGCATCGGCCCGTTGCTGGAATCGCACCGTCATGACATCGGCGACATCCTTACGGAATCGCTGGAGCATGAAATGCTGGCTTTATCGGCTTATTATGAATTGCTGGAGCTGGTGAAAGACAGAAACGTGATGCTGGAGGAGTATGCCAGGCGCCTGATCGCGCAGGAGGAAACGCATCTGAGCGAAGTGCGCAAAATGCTCAGAAAACCCGGCCAGTAAAGAAATCTGTGTAAATTTCCAGGTCGCGATAAAATAGGCGGCTGACAAGACTATGATGTGAATTGCCATGAGCTATTATAAATACCACGTATTTTTCTGTACCCACCAGCGCGAGAATGGCAGTGCCTGCTGTGCGAACCGCGGCGCTTCGATTGTGCGCGATTATGCCAAGGATCAGGTTAAAAAATTGCAACTGAACGGGCCGGGCAAGTGCCGCATCAATAACGCCGGCTGCATGGATCGCTGCGGCGAAGGGCCTGTGCTGGTGGTTTATCCTGAAGAGGTATGGTACACCTATCGCGATAAGGCCGATATCGACGAGATTATTGAAGAGCATCTGCAGCATGGGCGGATCGTCGAGCGCTTGAAGATCTAGGCGAACAAACCCATCCAGCCTACTGGTTGTCTTTGACGGACTGCGTCAAGCCGCGCTTCTGCGATATAATGGCTGCCCCAATATAAAAATTGCCGCTATCGGTTTGAGCGGCCTTCATTGATCATTAATCCATAACCTTGTTGTACGGCGGCAGGGGTTATCGTAAGGAGAATTTTGTGGCAAGGGCCAGTGATTTAAAAAAAGGTATGGTTGTCGAAATCAACGGCATTCCGCATGTGGTCAAGCAAGTCGAAGTCAGAAGCCCTTCGTCCCGCGGCGCGACGACGTTGTATAAAGTCCGCTTTAACAATCTCAAGACGGGCCAGAAGCTGGACGAGTCTTTAAAGGGCGATGATTTCTATAAGGACGCCGACTGTATACGCGCCAAAGTGCAGTTTTCTTATATCGATGGCGACAATTACATCTTCATGAATATGGAAGACTATACCCAGTACAGCCTCAGTGCCGAGGATCTGGAAGGGCAGAGGGAATACCTGACCGAAGGTCTCGAAGGCATAGTGGCTTTGCTGATAGATGACGCCTTGCTGGCTATCGAATTGCCCGGATCGGTTGCGCTCAGGATCGTGGAGACGGCGCCCGGCATTAAAGGCGCGACGATGACAGGCCGCACCAAGCCGGCGCGCCTGACAACCGGCCTGGAAGTCCAGGTGCCGGAATACCTGGAAAATGAAGAGCTGATCAAAATAAATACCCTGACCGGCAAATTCATGTCGCGCGCTTAATATTGGCTACTATTGAATTGGGCAATCCCGCGGTTGCCCCTATGACAGACCTCGTGTGGACAATCTCTTAACCGTACCTCAGGGCGAATTCAAATTGAATCGCCTGCCGTTGCGTGCGCGCGAATTGCTGCGCGCCTGGGACGCAGCCGATGAATACCTGCTCGATTATCTGGCCGAAGACGGGAAACTGCCGGCCGATGCCCGGATTTTAATTCTCAACGACACATTCGGCGCGCTGGCCGTGGCCCTGAGCCGTTTTGGGCCGCAGGCGATGTCCGATTCCTATCTGTCGCAGCAGGCGACACGCATGAATCTGGCCGAGAATGGCCTGGCCGAAGACAGCGTCAGGCTGCTGAGCAGCCTGGACGCACCGGGCGGCGTCTTCGATCGGGTTCTGATCAAAGTGCCCAAGACACTGGCTTTACTGGAGGATGAACTGATACGCCTGCAGCCGCATTTGACCTCATCGACGCAGATTATCGTGGGCGGCATGATAAAGGCATTGCCGGCTTCAGTCTGGAAAATACTGGAGCGTCTGGTCGGACCGACGACAACATCTCTGGCGCACAAGAAGGCGCGGCTGATTTTCGCTTCGCCGGATCCGAAGCGGATGGTGCCGGCCAATCCTTATCCGGTTCGCTATCGGCTCGAGGGCACCGATTATCTGATTGCTAATCATGCCAACGTGTTTTCGCGCGACAGCCTCGACATCGGTACGCGCTTTTTTCTGCAACACCTGCCCGTCAAGCCCGAAGCGCGCGATATTGTTGATCTGGGCTGCGGCAATGGCGTAGTCGGCCTGATGGCGGCTGTACGCAATCCGCAGGCGACCGTTCACTTTGTTGATGAGTCCTTTATGGCCGTGGCTTCCGCCGAAGAAAATTTCCGTCGCGCTTTGGGAGCGAAGCGGCAGGCGATATTTCGCGCCGGCGATGGAGTGACGGATTTTGAGCCGAATTCGGCCGACTTGATTCTTTGCAATCCGCCTTTTCACCAGCAGCATACCGTAGGCGATCAGATCGCTTCGAGCATGTTCAAGCATTCGCGCAGGATATTGCGGCCAGGCGGCGAGTTATGGGTGATCGGCAATCGTCATCTGGATTATCACGTCGTGCTTAAACGGCTTTTCGGCACCTGTTCGGTCGTCGCAGCCAATGCGAAATTTGTGATTTTGCGGGCCCGTGTCAACGGCTAGTAACTTTAGGGCAAAAAAACTCCCAATGCCGAAAAGAGCATTGGGAGTATGAGAGGTCAAACAGGACAATCAATCGTCACTATCTGGAGTGCAATACCAGGAGATGGTAAAAAATCTTAGCTGTGCAGCTTGCGATTGAAGAATATGTTGCTAAAAATAGCCGATGCTGCGAACAGAACGGTAGAAACAATGAATTCGCCGGAAATAAAACCGAAAACACCGGTGATGAACATCAGGCCAATTAAAACATCTCTTTGAAAATCAGTCATTTTGAAGATCCGTTAGTATGTTGAGAATAGGAAATAAGTGAATTGAGGCATACTATACAGACGCACTTATTAGTTGACAATATGGCTAATTATTAATTAATAATTTCTTTTTTTGAAATAATTATGGGGCTGATTGTCCTGATTCGGCATGAATCCCATCATCAAGCAAACAAAGGTCGCCATTTTCAGCTAGAAATTGGAATCAGTTGATATGACGTTTCATGGTGGACAAGTTCTGCCATTCATTATCCGCCGCCCTCTGCGCGGTACAAATTTATCTCAATGACTCTGTTGCACCAACGCAACGTCAGAAGCAGATTTATTAGGAGAGTAAATTGTATAGGCTCTTATTGGATTCCGGGGAGATACCCAAGCATTGTTGACTCCTTGAATTTGAGGTTCAGTATCGCCATATAGGACGGATGATTACCTTACCTCAACTATTAGACAACGCCAAA